>JAEWMK010000158.1 GCA_023457235.1 Bacillota bacterium | reverse complement strand
GACCCCGACAGCACCACCCCAGAAAGGAAGTGACACATCCGGTGTTTTTACCTTCAGCATTTCCATACATAGACGGAATGCTTCACGAAAATGCCCTGCCGACTTTATTGTTTCCTTATTCTCATTTTTTAAATAGAATGTCCCTTCACATTCCTCAACATATAAAAATGGATTTAAACCGATAAAGGAATAACGCGACCATGGCGATGCTTCATCCATACTTTCTAAGAGAAAGCTCGCTTCTTCTTTTAAATTTTGAAAAATTTGGATGGGAGTAATCGTATCAACAAAATATCGTTTAACGATCGGAATAGTCAGATACTCTTTTGTATCTTCACAAAATGAGGAAAAATTATAATTATTCATAAACACCTCTCCATTCTTTTAGTAATGGAGAATGAGGAGTAAATTGATGAGAAAAAAACAACCCTAAGAAAATGCCTGATGTACAAAAAAGGCATAGATTTCTTAGGGTAGTGGTTTTAAATTTAAGATCAAATGCGCCTTGGCGTATTTGTTGCCCAGATTTTTTCGAGCTTGCTCGAAAAACTACCTTTAAAAATCTGAGGCATCCGCCAGAGGCGTTAACTTTATTCAGCCAGGGTTTAAACCCTACTGAATTTGAACACTAATTTGCAATCATCTCCCCACTTATAGAAACGGGAAACTTTTGCTGAATAAAGTTAAATATCTCGTCTCAACTCTGCTCTACTCATTCTACCCTTGACAAATTGATTTGTCATTCTCAACTCAACTCTAAAACTCAACTAAACTTATATGTCATCTTAATACAAACTTGCTTATATTGTCAATAAATTAAAAAAATTATTTATTCATCGATAAATCAGGTCTTAGTACGACAGCACCTTCCAAATAGATATGTTCGATTTGGTCCTGTGGAATGTCCGTTTCAACAGTCATCATAATTCGGATACATTTTTCAAGTGAATTCACAACTGGAATTTCACGCATACACATGACAGGAACGTAAGTCCAGCCATCTAGCATACGCATCGCTCTCGCCGGAAAAACTGCATCCAAATCTTCTGTTGTAGATATTAGTACTTGTGCCACATTTTCAGGAACGATTTCATTCTTCTTAATCATCTCATCAAGAAGAATTTTTGTATTGGCAACCATTTCATCAGCATCATTTTCTTTTACTGTGATTGCTCCCCTTATACCACGAATCAAGCTATTACACCTCCTCTAATTCCTTTTTTAAGATTTTTAAGATAAATTCATCGTCTACCTTGACGGTTTCAACCTCACCGATAGTTTTCATTAGTACCATTCTTAGAGAACCGCTTTGTGCTTTTTTATCTTTTTTCATTAATTGAAGTAGGGGATCTGCCTCTAGTTTCTTTGGTATTTGTGGAAAATTGTATTGTTTAAACCACTCTTTAAATTTAGGTAGATTTAAATTTATTCCGTAATATTCTTCACTTACTCTAATAGCAAACAGCATTCCAATCGCAACTGCGTCACCATGGCTCATTTTGCCATAGCCAAGGCCCGCTTCAATCGCATGTGCCAATGTGTGGCCAAAATTCAAATAGGCACGAATTCCGCTTTCCTTTTCATCCTGTTCAACAACCTGTGCTTTAACAGAGATTCCTTTGGCCAAAGCATATTGGAGTTTTTCACCGCGTAAATCCGCCAATGTATGAATTTCAGTTCGAAGCCAATTGTAAAACTCACTATCCCAAATTAATGCATGTTTAATAACCTCAGCAAAACCTGAGCGCCACTGTTCCTCTGGCAGGGTTAATAACATATCCGTATCATAAAGTACAGCTTCAGGCTGATAAAAAGCACCAATCATATTTTTTCCAAGTGGATGGTTGATCGCTACTTTGCCTCCAACAGAACTATCGTGGGCAAGCAAGGTTGTTGGCATTTGAATAAAAGAGATTCCTCTCATATAGGTCGCCGCCACAAATCCTGCTAAGTCGCCAATCACCCCTCCACCTAAAGCAATCACAAGGGATTTTCGATCGAGTTCATTCTGAAGGGCATAGGTTAAAAGATCATAAAATACAGAGAAAGACTTTGCTTCTTCCCCACCGGGAACTACATAGGAATAAATGTTTTCAAAGTCAGTCAATGAAGCTTTAATATCATTTAAAAAAAGTGGTTCGACATTTGAATCCGTAATAATCAAAATGCTTGAAAAATTAATATTTAGATCATTAATAAATGATTGAATTTCAAAACGGATTCGGTCACCAATGTATAGAGGATACGTCTTCGATGCAGTTGATATCGTTAACGTCTCCATCTTAATAATTCCTCGCTCTTTCGTTCCAGCTAGCGATATTCTCTTTAATTTGATCAATGCGATCCTTTCCAAACTGTTCAACAATCGCCTGCGCTATTTCCCATGCAACAACAGCTTCTGCAACAACACTTGCAGCCGGAACAGCACAACTGTCAGAACGCTCGATGCTCGCCTCAAACACTTCTTTCGTATCAATATCAACGCTTTGCAATGGCTTATATAAAGTAGGAATTGGTTTCATCACACCACGGACGACAATTGGCATACCTGTAGTCATACCGCCTTCAAAACCACCTAAGTTGTTTGTTTTTCTTGAATATCCTTGTTCTTCGTTCCAAATGATTTCATCGTGAACCTGGCTGCCTGGTCTTCTTGCAGCTTCAAAGCCGATTCCAAATTCAACACCTTTAAAGGCATTGATACTTACAATCGCTGCCGCAATTTTAGCATCTAGTTTAAGATCATAATGGGTATAGCTGCCTATACCGGCAGGAAGTCCATCAACAATAACCTCGACAACACCACCGATTGAATCGCCGTCTTCTTTTGCTTTATCAATAGCTGTCATCATTTTCTGCTCTGCTACTTCATCCAGACAACGAACAGGTGACTTTTCACTGCGTTCTTTTAGTTCTTCTAAGCTATTATAAGAAATATTTTCAGCTTTAACCCCGCCAATTTCCAATACATGGCCGGCAACAGTGATTCCTAATTCAGCCAATAGCTTTTTCGCTACAGCCCCTGCCGCCACGCGTACAGTCGTCTCCCTAGCTGAAGATCGTTCAAGTACGTTTCTCATGTCACGATGGCCATATTTAATAGCCCCTACAAGATCGGCATGCCCTGGACGTGGCCGTGTAATTTTTCGTTTGATATCTTCTTCATCTTGTTCACTTTCAAGTGGCTCAATTCCCATTATTTTTGTCCAATGTGTCCAATCATCGTTCTTTACCACAAGTGTAACGGGAGATCCTAATGTTTTTCCATGACGAACCCCGCTTAAAATTTGAACTTGGTCCTTCTCAATTTGCATCCGACGGCCCCTGCCGTGTCCTTTTTGACGACGGGCAAGTTCCTCATTTATATCTTCAGCGACTAATGATAATTGTGCAGGTATTCCTTCTAAAATTGTTGTTAATTGTGGTCCATGTGATTCTCCAGCAGTTATATATCTCATCACTCTTCACCTCTTTAAAGCTTTTATGTATTAATATATCATAATAGTGACTATTTGTCGTCAGTATATTTTGAAATCTCCATCTAGACTTTTCGATAAAAAAATGTATCCTCTGTTTCAAAGCCAAAGCTTTGCGGATTAAATATTTGTTCAGTGCTGCCTACAAAAAGGATACCTCCTGTTTTTAAAGCCGCGCTAAACTTCTTATATAAAACTTCCTTCGCATCTTCAGTAAAGTAAATCAACACATTCCGACAAACAATTAAATCAAAATTATTGTCGAAGGGATCCGCTAATAAATTATGTTTTTTGAAAGTAACTGTCCTTTTAATATCATCATTCACTTTATAGAAAATACCATCTTTCGTAAAGAATTTCCTTTTGATTTCGTCTGGTACCTCAACTAAAGAACGATCCGGGTAAATACCATTTTTAGCACGTGCAATGACCGTTTCATCTAAATCAGTTGCTAGAATCTGAATTTGGGAAAGTGGCATAAAGTGAGATAAAATCATTGCAATCGTGTATGGCTCCTCCCCTGTAGAACAAGCCGCACTCCATACTTTTAACTTTTTGTTCTTCTCTAGTAATTTAGGAATTATTTTTTTTTGCAGTACTTCCCATCGTTTTGCATTTCGATAAAATTCAGATACATTAATTGTCATTCGGTCTAAAAATTCATCTAATAGATTTTTATCTGTAGACATAGAATTAAAAAATTCCTGAAAACTTTTGAATCCTTTTTTTTCATAAAGAGACGTTAATCTCCGCTTCATTTGTGCTTCTTTGTAGCAAGACAAATCGATACCGGTTTTTCTATGTACTTTTGTTATAAAATCCTGGTAGTCATTCATCATTATCTTTCTCCTCTTCTACTAGACTCCCTTGATTTTAATCATAACAAATGGTCCTAGGTATTTCTATTAAAAAAACAACCAGCCCGATATGGCTGGTTGTTTTCGTAGATTTACTTAGTATACCCACTCGTCAACTTGCTTGTTGTATTCACTAACTTCATCTTCTTTAAACCATAGGCTGATTTCACGCGCAGCGCTTTCTGGTGAATCTGAACCGTGAATAACGTTTTTACCCATTGTTACACCAAAATCGCCACGAATAGTTCCAGGAAGTGCATCAGCAGGGTTTGTTTTACCCATCATTTGACGAGCAGTTGCAATTACGTTTTCGCCTTCCCAAACCATTGCAAATACAGGGCTTGATGTAATGAAGTCAACTAGTTCACCGAAAAATGGGCGTTCTTTATGCTCACCGTAATGCTCTTCAGCTAATTCCTTTGATACAGTCAATAGCTTTGCACCAACTAATTTGAAACCTTTGTTTTCAAAACGAGAAACAATTTCTCCTACTAAATTTCGTTGTACGCCGTCAGGCTTAACCATGATAAAAGATCTTTCCATGTTTCATCTCTCCAGTCATTATGTATAGTATCACTTTTAAAGTTAAAATCATTTCAAATTTTATCAAAATATGTAATCAATGGCAATGTTCAGAATTTCCGTTTTCCAATAAATTTCGCAATATTTAGAAGGGCCGTTTTTTCTTTGCAGTTCGGCAGCTCTTTAATGATCCCATACGCTTTTTTCAAGTAACGTTCACTGATTTCCTTGGAATACTCAATTCCACCTGATGTTTGCACCAATGAAATAATATGACGCATTTTTTCCTCGTTATTCGGGTCAAATGTAGTTACAATTTCTTTTCTCAGATTTTCATTTCGTAAAGCATAAAGGGCTGGTAAGGTTATATTTCCCTGCTGCAAATCACTTCCAGCAGGTTTCCCCAATTCTTTCTCAGTCCCTGTGAAATCTAGAATATCATCTGTTATTTGAAAGGCCATTCCGACGTTATATCCAAATTGATACAGTTGCCTTTGAACCTTTAAAGGTGCTTCGGATACGATTGCACCGAGCTGGCAGCTGACAGCTATGAGGATAGCAGTTTTTCGCTTAATTCTTCTAAAATATGTACGAAGATTTTGGTCCCAGTCATACTTATCTTTAATTTGTTCAATTTCACCAATGACAAGTTCCACCATCGTTTTTGATAAGACTTGATGGGCCTCTATCTTGTTTATATTAGTCATTAATTCAACGGCTCTTGCAAAGATATAATCGCCTGTATACATAGCAATTCGATTATCCCATTTCGCCTTTACCGTGAGTCCTCCCCTACGCAGTTCAGCATTGTCAATGACATCATCATGAACTAAGGAAGCAGTATGTATTAATTCCAGGGCTACAGCTACATTTTTTATTTCGTCTATATTATAATTCCCAAATTTTCCAGACAATAAAACAAAGACTGGTCGAATACGTTTCCCACCAGCCTGTAATAAATGCATAGAGGCTTCTTCCAGCACTGGATGCTCAGCCTGAATTGTCTCTTCCAATGCTTTTTCAATTATATCTAAATCAGAATTGATAAATGTGTAGAGCCTTTTAAGTTTCATTTATTTCACCTTAATTAACAGCTTATTTAGAAATCGGTTTAAAGCCTAAATGCATTGCAGCTACGCCGCCAGTATAGGCCTTCACTTTGATATTCTCGAGCCCTGCTTGTTCAAACATTTGCGCCAATTCTTTTCGGCCCGGAAAATCTTTTGCAGACTCTTGCAACCATGAGTATTCCTTATAGCTTTTAGCAAATAGTTTACCTAAGAAAGGCATTATATATTGGAAATACAAGTAATAAATTTGCCTGAATCCAAACATCGTTGGCTGCGAGGTTTCAAGGCAGACAACCTTGCCCCCAGGCTTCACAACTCGACACATTTCGCATAATACTTGCAAATAGTCCGGTACATTTCGTAATCCAAATCCAATCGTAACATAATCAAATGTGTTATCCGCAAACGGTAATTCCATTGCGTTACCATGAATTAGCTCTATATTATTAAGCTGTAGATTGGCAACCTTTTGTTCGCCGATTTTCAGCATATTTCTACTAAAATCAAGTCCGACTACTTTGCCTTTTGGGCCGACAGCATGAGATAACGCAACCGTCCAATCAGCTGTTCCACAACAAACATCAAGAGCTGCTGAACCGGGCTGAACGTTCATCCTTTTCATTGTGTCTTTACGCCAAGCTTTATGACGTTGAAAACTAATAATAGAATTCATAACATCATATTTGTCTGAGATTTTTTCAAATACGTTGTGGACACGTTCTTCTTTTGAATACCCCACTCTTCACCCTTCTTTCACAGCTTTTTCCATCGCAATATCGATATTGTTAATAAAACCTCTTATTTTTTCACAAAGAAACCGATAAGTTCCGGAATGCTTTTGCAGGAACGCTTCTATATAGTGAATTGATGTTATGATTTGATTATCAACTAAAATGAGTGCTTGTTTTCGATCAATATTTTTTGACAATCCACGAGTTTTTTCTTGAATCGTATAGATTCCATCAAAAAAAGCTGAATACCCACTTGATAAGTAGCGTCTTTTTTCGTTATTCAACCTGTTTATTAGCAATAATTGTTTCGATAGATCTAGCATGTCACTTTTTCCAACGTATTGTGCAATCTTTTGCACTAGAAGAGATTCAATCATAGCCACACTCTCTATAAAATCCCCGATATTATTTTGGTCCCTCTGATAGACAGCAACTTTGTATTCATTAATCTCTTTAATAGCAATTGATAATACTTCTAGCATTGGTATATTATCAATCTGTGCTAATAAATAATAATAAAGACCGCTATAATAATCTCCGCCTAACACCGTTAATTGTCGTTGTTTCATAAATGGATGATCTTCTTCAATTGGATTGATTCCTACAAGTTCATGTGTATCCAATGCTATTTGAATGAGCATCGTGGCAATAATAGATTGCTTTATTTTGTCGGATGATAATTTAGATTCACTTAAAATACAGTACAATAATAACAATTTCTGTTCATCTATAACAGGGACATCTATAAACTTCATTAGGTAAGGATGTTTGGCCCGCTCGTCTATGTCCGCTTTAATCTGTTTAATTTCATCATAGATGCCTTTCACGCTCATCACCCTTGTCTTTCTAAAATGAGAAGATTAAACTTAAACTTCTCTCTTTTAAACCTCAGTGTCCATTTCACCATGCGCTGTTTGAATAACGGCTTTACCGCGAATTTTGATCGCAGAAGTATGCTCTGTAAACTGAGCTATCATAACCTCACCTTTATCCAATTTCTCAGAATGGTGGAATTTTGTGTCCGTTCCACGTGTAAGACCAATAACTGTGACTCCATCACTTTTTGCTTTGATTACAATAAAATCATTATTTGTAGAAGATTGACTTTTCACTTGCAAATCCTCCTAAACTCCAATCCATATCTCATAATAATATCTCATTCACTACCTTGTATTGTCAATCCAAAATTAGAAACAGCCGTCATTATTCTTTTATTAAAGATAAAACCTCTGCCCTTGCTGCCGCATCCTTTTCAAAAATCCCTCTTACAGCAGATGTAACTGTTTTCGAACCTGGTTTTTTAACGCCTCGCATTGTCATACACATATGTTCAGCTTCAACAACCACCATTACACCGTAGGGTGTAAGCTTTTCAACAATAGCATCAGCGACAGTGGTAGTAATCCGTTCTTGCAGCTGTGGTCTTGCGGCCACTGCTTCAACCGAACGAGCCAACTTACTTAGTCCTACCACTTTTCCACCCTTAGGTATGTAGGCAACATGGGCTTTACCAAAGAAAGGAACTAGATGGTGCTCGCACATTGAATAAAACGGAATATCCTTTACAAGCACTAATTCTTCATGGTTCTCGCTAAAAATGGTATCAAAGTACTCCTTCGGGTCTTTTCCAAGTCCGGCGAATACTTCCGCATACATTTTAGCAACCCTTTTCGGCGTATCTAAAAGTCCTTCCCTATTTGGGTCTTCTCCAACTGCCTCTAATATTAAACGAACCGCATGTTCGATCTGTTCATGGTTTATGTTCACTTGTTTTTCCTCCTAATGACAAAACACCTCATAGGGGTTCATGAAGATAGTTTATCCCGAACTTTAATTGTAATTCGTAGATAAAAATTTCAGCGAAAAAGAAGGGTCGCACAATTGTTGTGCGACCCTTTAAAAGCCCATATGTATAATTACTTAACAGCGTCTTTAAGGGCTTTACCTGGTTTGAAAGCAGGTACTTTACTTGCTGGGATTTCAATTTCATCGCCTGTTTGTGGATTGCGTCCTTTACGTGCTGCACGCTCACGTACTTCAAAGTTACCGAATCCGATTAATTGAACCTTGTCACCTTGTTGTAGTGCGCCCATGATAGCGTCGAAAACAGCATCAACAGCTTTAGTAGCATCTTTCTTTGATAATTCAGTACCTTCAGCTACTGCATTAATTAAATCTGTTTTGTTCATGCCATTCACCTCCTCCCAAATATAAGGTATAGGTAATACTTTCTTAAAAATAGATTACCTGAGTTGTAAATTCCATTGATTAAAGACAAATCTATCATGACTACTATTTTAAATAGTTATTGATAGAAATAAATAGCTGTTATTACCAATGTTTACAGTATTTCCAGATTCTATACATATTAACAACTATTTATTAACATGCTAATATTAACCGACAATTGAAGATAATTCAATATTTTTCAGTAGTTTTTCATATAATTATGGAAAATTTACCGATAATCAAATACGACTTGGCGTATTTGCGCCCATACTCGCGAGCTTGCTCGAAAACTACCTTTAAAAATCCTTGGCATCCGCCGGAGGCTGTAACTTTATTCAGTTGGGGCTTGTACCCACACTGAATAAAGTTACAATACTTATAGTGGGAAAATAATATCATAATGATTATTTATTGGCAATAAAAAAAAGCCAAATAAATTGGCTTTTTGATTATAGTATGATGGCTATTAGTCCGCCGGAACCCTCATTGATGATTCTTTCCAATGTTTCTTTAAGCTTATAGCGTGCATTTTCCGGCATTAATGATAATTTTGCCTGGATCCCTTCTCTAACGATTGAACTTAATGAACGACCGAAAATGTCAGAATTCCAAATAGAAAGCGGATCATCCTCAAAATCCTGCATTAAGTATCGAACAAGTTCCTCACTTTGCTTTTCAGTACCGATGATTGGAGCAAACTCGGACTCAACATCTACCTTCACCATATGAATGGATGGAGCAACAGCCTTTAAACGGACACCAAATCTAGAACCTTGGCGTATGATTTCAGGCTCATCGAGGCTCATATCCTGCAAGGAAGGAGCTGCGATACCGTACCCTGTTTGCTTAACCATCTTTAATGCATCAGCAACCTGGTCATACTCAGATTTAGCATGCGCAAATTCCTGCATAAGCTGTAAAAGATGGTCTTTCCCTCTGATTTCGACACCTACAACCTCTTTTAAGATTTGATCATACAGATCATCCGGAGCGTATAAATCGATTTCCGCAATTCCTTGGCCCATTTCATTTCCTGCCAAACTTGCCTGGTCGATAAAATCATATTCCCCGAAATGACCGACAACACGATCAACGTCTCTTAATCGCTTAATATCCTTCACTGTTTCTTTTACAGCTTCTTGATAGCTTTGGCGCAGCCAATGATCCTCTTTCAATACCATCACCCAGCTAGGCAAATTAACATTCACTTCTAACACTGGGAATTCATATAATGTTTCACGCAGAACATTGATTACATCCTGTTCACGCATACTCTCAACACTCATCGCCAAAACTGGAATATCATACTTTTCATTTAATTCCAGTCTTAAACGCTCTGTTTCCGGGTGATGTGGGTGAACCGTATTTATAATCATAATAAACGGCTTACCAACCTCTTTAAGCTCCTCAATAACGCGTTCTTCGGAGTTAATATAATCTGAGCGTGGAATTTCACCAATTGATCCATCCGTAGTGATCACAACACCAAGTGTTGAATGTTCTTGAATGACCTTTCTTGTTCCAATTTCAGCAGCTTCATGGAATGGAATTGGCTCTTCATACCAAGGTGTATTAATCATCCTTGGGCCGTTTTCATCCTCATAGCCTTTTGCACCGGGTACAGTATAACCCACGCAATCAACTAATCTAATATTAACTTCTAATCCTTCATCAACAGCTACTGCCACAGCTTGATTAGGGACGAATTTTGGTTCAGTTGTCATTATAGTACGGCCTGCTGCACTTTGCGGCAGTTCATCCTGTGCACGAACCTTATCTGCTTCATTTTTGATACTTGGTAAAACTACTAATTCCATGAATTTCTTAATAAAGGTAGACTTCCCAGTTCTAACAGCACCTACGACACCTAGGTAAATATCGCCGCCTGTGCGTTCTGCAATATCCTTAAAAATATCTACTTTTTCCATTTGAACCCCTCCCGCTCTTTGGTTCTGGGTACCATACTATGTTAGACAGTATTAATGTATGATGTTGTCCCAATTAATTATGACCAAAAATAAAATTTTATGAATTTTTATTAAAGAAAGAAGAATTGAATCATCAAAAAAAACCCTGCTCTATAAAAAAGTATTAATTAAGAGCAGGGTTCATGACTAATTTTCTGTTATTCTTTTAAAAAAATTGGGTCATTATCTTTAACGGTATAGGGAACGGAAAAAGCAGGAACAAAATCATAATTTTCGACCAATAAATAACGGATATCATCACCGGTATTATAATTATGTTTGAATTTTTTCAAAGCATCATACAAATCCGGGCTGTAATCAACCAATATTTCACCCTTTGTATCTATGAATAGTGATAAATTTTTTCCGCTGTAAGGACTAACGACAAACGGCGGTGTATTATCGTAGCCTAATTTGTCATAATCTAGTGAAAAATACCCTTTTTCCTGATCTAATGGTTCTTTGTAGGGAGGATACCCATTCCTTTCAGCAAAAAATTTAATCCGGAGTTTCAGATCACGAATGGCATCCACCATCGTTAAATCTATTAATTTAACAGTTGGATCTGTTTCGACATCAACTAATACATATTGGAAAATTCCACCACTTTCAAAAGCACTGCCAGGAGGTTCAGCGATAAAGCGGGGACTCAGCTTTTTAAAATCAATTAAATATTTTTGGAAAATAGGTGTCTCATTTTCTTTTGTTTTAATGGGAAGAATACCACCCTCTGCTTCTTGAAACTGATCGACCGCACTTTGGACCATTGCGATTTGGTCTTTATACGGTACCTGGTTCTGTGCCAATCTATCTTCCGGATAGAGACAACCGGAAAGAAACGATATCATCACAATTAAACTCGAAAATAATAAAAATTTCTTAAACAACGAAAGACCTCCTTAATCGGCAACCGGGCCGCTAAATACAACAAAAAAGATAATGATGCCAGCTAAAATCATTAATATATAAGCTATGACTGCTGTAATCATTTTAAAAAAACCTTTTAACTTGTATCGACTTAAATAAATTAATACAACAGATAAAAACATAAAACCAATTCCGAAAAATGATATGTACATTTTTAACATCCCTGGGGTCATTGTCAATCGCTCCTTTTCAAATCGGAGATATTATACCATACCTTGTCCCACGGGTCCTAGTAGAAAAGTGAAAGCGCCCGTTTAGCGCACGACAGGACTGGAGCACATCGGTCTCGAGATAAAGGAAACACGATGAGCTTTGCGAATCGATGTTGACTTATCGTAGGGAGGTGGGCGAAGTCCACTAGTCGCTGGGCGCTGGAACTAGACAAAAACTAAAAAAAGCTAAAGCACGGGGTAATGCTTTAGCAATATATGACTAAAATATTCCTTTAAATCACAGCTCAACAAATGTGATACACTTTATACTATGCAAAATATTGACAGGGCGTCTCCTAAAAGTGCCTATCCTGCTTTATTTTTTATCCGTTATTTCGCCAAGATGACGAAAGTCTAATATTCCATGATGATTAATGATTGAATCTACAATCGTATCTTCAATATCCTCGGACACAGGTACATTCGCAAGAGATGACAGCTGTCTTACAAGATACCGAATGGTTTCCTCATCCTTGAAATTTGCATCCTTTACAGAATCTGCAACAGCTAAAATATCTTCAGATTTTATTTTCGTTTTATTTTCTATTTTTTCGAATAACTCTTTATGAATGAATTCGTCCACTATAGAATCCTCCTTGTCGGGTAGCGCTCAACATACTATATGCAAGGAGTACAAAATGGGTGTTTGCCCTAATCTTTTTTATAAGTTAGATAAAAGTCCTCCATTTCGTGGGTTTTACCTCTCCCCATTAACCCTTCGACTGCATCCTTAGGAGGACAGTTATTAAAAAGAATATCGTAAATCGCATTTGTGATCGGCATCTCAATATTTTCTTTCTTTGCGAGTTGATAGGCAGCCTTTGTTGTCCTGACCCCCTCAACGACCATTCCCATATTTTTCAAAACCTCATCAAGATTATGACCTTTTCCAAGCAGGTTTCCAGCGCGCCAATTACGACTATGAACGCTTGTACACGTAACGATAAGATCACCAATTCCCGCTAAGCCTGCAAATGTCAATGGGTTTGCCCCCATTTTCATTCCGAGGCGGGAAATCTCTGCTAAGCCCCGCGTAATTAACGCAGCTTTAGCATTGTCACCGAACCCCAAACCATCGGAAATTCCTGCACCAAGGGCAATAATATTCTTTAGTGCGCCACCAATTTCAACACCGATAATATCAGGATTTGTGTAGACTCTAAAATGTTGATTAATAAATAAATCTTGAATTTTTTCCGCTGCCCCGATATTAGTTGAGGATGCGGTTACTGTAGTGGGCTGTCTTCTGCTTACTTCCTCCGCATGGGAAGGACCTGATAGAACGACCACATCCTCTAATAAATGCTCAGGGACTTCTTCGAAGATCATTTCTGAAATACGCTTTAATGTATCAGGTTCGATTCCTTTACTAACATGACAAATTAATACCTTACCCGTAAGGAACGAAATTAAATTTCTTAAAACCTCGCGAATTGCTTTTGTTGGAACAGCCAATATAACTGTATCAATACCTTTGATTGCCGCTTCTAAATCAAAATAGCCGACAATGGAAGTTGGCAGTTCTACATCAGGCAGATATTTTTCATTCGTATGCCTGGAATTTATTTCATTGATCTGATCCTCCCGATGCCCCCAAAGCCTTACTTCGTGCCCGTTATCAGCAAGAACAATGGCTAATGCTGTCCCCCAACTTCCAGCACCGATAACAGTACATCTCCCCATATTAATCAGCTCCTTAATGAATCAATTTCTTGCACGTGCAATAATTTTTATCGGTGTTCCCGTAAACTCAAACGCCTCACGAATTCTATTTTCTAGGAAACGTGCATAGGAAAAGTGCAATAATTCTGGATCATTAACAAAGATTACAAATGTCGGTGGTTTTACCGCTACTTGGGTAGCATAATAAATCTTTAATCTTGTTCCACGATCAGTCGGTGTAGGATTCATCGCCACGGCATCCATAATAACATCATTCAAAATATTCGTTTGAACCCGCATACTGTGACTATCTGACGCTAAATTGATCATTGGCAACAGTGTATGAATTCGCTTTTTGGTTTTAGCAGATAAGAATACAATCGGAGCATAATCCAAAAATAGGAAATGATCACGAATATTTTGTTCAAATTCCTTCATCGTTTTCTCATCTTTTTCTACTGCATCCCATTTGTTAACGACAATAACAACGGCACGGCCTGCCTCATGGGCATATCCGGCAATTTTTTTATCCTGCTCGATAATTCCTTTTTCACCATCTATAACTACTAAAACAACATCTGATCGCTCAATTGCTTTTAATGCACGTAATACGCTGTACTTTTCTAAATTTTCGTAGACCTTTCCCCTTTTTCTCATCCCCGCCGTATCGATGATGACATATTCCTGACCTTCACGTGTTAGTTTTGTATCGATAGCATCTCTTGTTGTTCCTTCAATATCGCTGACGATTACTCGATCCTCACCCAAAATAGCATTGACTAAAGAGGATTTCCCTACATTGGGCCGTCCAATTAAACAAAATTGAATGACGGAGTCGTCATACTCTTCGTCACTGCTTTTCGGAAAATGTTTAACCACTTCATCCAATAAATCACCTAATCCCAATCCATGGGATCCTGAAATCGGAAATGGTTCTCCAAAGCCTAATGAATAAAACTCATAAATTTGGTCTTTCATTTCATGGTTATCAATTTTGTTAACAGCTAGAACGATTGGTTTTTGAGAACGGAATAAAAGCTTGGCAACCTCTTCATCGGCCGCCGTAATCCCTTCCCGACCATTAACCATAAAAATAATTACGTCCGCTTCCTCAATCGCGATTTCAGCCTGCTGTCTCATTTGGACTAATAAAGGCTCGTCCCCAACTTCAATACCGCCTGTATCAATAACATTAAATGTTACATTCAGCCATTCTCCTGAACTATAAATGCGGTCTCTCGTTACTCCTGGAACATCCTCTACAATTGAAATTCTTTCCCCGACAATACGATTAAAAATCGTTGACTTGCCAACATTAGGACGACCGACGATTGCTACTACCGGTTTTGCCATATCTATCTTCCTTTCCAATAATGACTCTTTACGTATAAAAACCCTTCTATGTTAAGAAGGGAAAATAAGATTACCGTATTAACTAAATAATACTACCAAATAAACACATTTCAAACAACCTTTTCAAATGGCGGAAGTTAATGTTTTACAATTATATATAGATCGTCTGTTAACCGATGAGCAATTCCATCCAATATTGCCTCCAAGTTAGCTGCAACAAATTCCATTTCCTCATTGTTGTCGCAAGGAAAAATAGCTGTTGAACCTGCAGCCTTTTTAGGATTTGTTGTAATAATTGCTAATATATATTTTTCTAAATTCATGATTGTTCCCGTCCCTCCTTATGGGATTTTGATTCAGTTGGCATTCTGATCGCATTCTCTAATACAGGAACTTGTCCGATTACAGTTATTGCTTTCTGAATATCTTTTTCCTGAGGCAAGATGAACACACCAACCCGGCCATCATCGAGGTCTCTTTTGGCAAGTGGAACTAACGCAGGTGTTCCGGAGTCGCGAAACACTCCCAAGGCAACAGAAGCATCGTGCAATATGGCTTGACGTTGCCCAAGGTTTGCAATCGTAGATCTTACATTAAAATTTTTTGGTTTTAAAATAAATCCCATCCCATATTTCAATATTTCTTCCTGACGTGCAGGCAAGCCAATATTCATAATATAGATATTATCAATATAAAGACCTGCACCATCAAAATGAAGTTCATGATGTTCAATGTCAACAATCTCACTCAGTTTGTTCCCGGACATTAATTTTTTTGAAATGAATAAGCAAATAATCCCTGCTATAATACCAGCCCACCAACCGACAACTATATAGGCAAGTGTTGTAATAAAAGACGTAAAAATTACAAGATAATTACGACCTTCAAACGCAACAGCAATCCCTTCAATATATGTCTTGCCCCTTGGCACAAGTTCAAATTCATCAAGCCCGGTTAAAGTATTCCGTTCCATGTTTCGTACTTCACGGAATTGGGAAGCTGCAAGCGTTAAAAAGGTAATCGCCGTATACTCCTCCTCCATAATTGACGGAATAGCTACAGTCCCCAAAGCAGCAGCAATAAAGCCTAACGCAATATGGATCACCCTACCATGCAGATATGTTGGATATTGACGGTAGTCTGTTCGTAACATATAAAGCCTTGTGAGTGTTCCAATAATAACACCAAAAAGTATTGGATAGGTATACTCATTCATCTCTGAACCCTCCTTGCTTTTCCTTTATGAATGTTTGCTTCAAACGATTGTGCAATTTTTTCAAATGAATTCCAAATTAAAATAAAAAGAATATTAAAGGCAAGCGCATCCAAAAAAACAAAATTGCCAATTTCAATTTCGCGGAAAAATTTTGTGAGTATCATTGAATACAATAATTCTCCGTTGCAAATACCTATCAAAGCTACGGCAAGACGATGATTAGGATCTTTCACTAACATTAAAATCAAATAAAGAATAACAAAAGAGAGCATCCACTTTCGGTCAAATATAAGCCAAACAGGATCGAATAACTCAAATAAGTGGAAACAAACGTAGCCAATCGAAATAATAAGTGAGCAAATAAGGTAGTATAATTGCATCAAACCTTTTGTTTTTGTCATAAAAACTAAAGAAAAAATGAATATCAAGATAAAAGGGGCATGAATAGAATACTCGGTTAGATGATAGGTATTATCGCTAACAAAAATCATGAATAACATAAAGAAACTTATTGCTGTTCTAACCTTGCCTTTTTTCATAAAAAAAGTTGTAATGACCCAGCCAATCCAACTAAACCAATAAAAATAAATTCCTTCCACAAAAAATCACCACCATTATCCATTATTGCTCAAATGCCGGAATTTTAGTATAAAGTCGGGGGAAAAGAAAATATTAATAAAGAATCATAACTTTATTCAGCCGAATTCTCCTACATCCAAAAGTGTCAGGAAGAATGCAAATTAGTATTTTAATTAAATGGAGGTGCAAACCCCGGCTGAATAAAGTTAAAGCCTCCGGCGGATGCCTCAGATTTTCAGGGGGAATTTTTCGATCAAGCTCGAAAAAATCTGGGCGCAAATACGCCAAGGCGTATTTGATCTTTAGAAAGGAGCAATTAGAATGGGACGAGATCGTCAAGAAAAGAAGCTTAGGGAATCTGGAAAAGTAAGGGCTGACCGCGACCCGGAACTTCATAATAAAGGAGCAACAACTCTCGAGGGCCCAGATGCATCAAGAGAATTGAATAAATAGGGAAAAGCGGAAGAGCCCGTTCAGCGCACGACAAAACTGGAGCACATCGGTCTCGAGATAAAGGAAACACGACGAGTATTACGAGTCGATGTTGACTTATCGTAGGGAGGTGGGCGAAGTATACTAGTCGCTGGGCGCTGAAGCTAGACATCATTAAAAAAAGAAGGATCGCCATTAGATCCTTCTTTTTACTCTTTTATTGTACGGTTACTAAATGCTTTTGTTTCAATCCCACGCTGATTTAACCAATGATAAGTATTTCCACTTATAACAACCGGGGCTTTTTGCAGATCTTTGATTGTTTTAGCACCAAGTGCCGTCATAATGAATTTCAAATGTTGTTCGAGCTGCTCTATTTCTTTAACCAAAGCTTCTTCGCCTTCTGATACTAAAATCTTTAAGAATTTACCGGCAAATGCAGTGGCAGATGCCCCTAATGCAATTGATTTAGCGATGTCAACAGAATCTCTTAATCCACCAGAGGAGATAATAGAAACCGTGGATGACTGTGAGGTTTCTATAATGGAGGCTGCCGTAGTGATCCCCCAATCATTAAAGAAAAGCAACTTTTGGTCACGTCTGTCATTTTCTATTTCAGCGAAATTTGTTCCACCAACGCCACCAACATCTATGATCGAAACACCGCTATCGAATAATTGCCTTGCCGTTTCACGGCTGATCCCAAATCCCACTTCTTTAATAATGATTGGTACATCCAACTCTTTCACGATACTCTCAATTCTCGTTAATGTACCGCAAAAATTCCGATCTCCTTCTGGCATGGTTAATTCTTGAATGACGTTCAAATGAATTTGAATCGCGTCAGCTTTAATCATTTCGATCGCCTTTTTAGCCTGATCAACACTTGCTTCACTACCAAGATTGGCAATTACAATTCCGTCTGGGTTTTCTTCGCGAACAACCCGATATGAATTTTCCTCATTCCAGTCCTTTAATGCGGCCATCTGTGAGCCAACTGCCATTGCAATATGACATTCTTTCGCTACCATAGCAAGCCGCCTGTTAATCTGAGCGGTTCTCTCACCACCGCCTCCAGTCATCGCATTGATAAAAATAGGCGAACTTAAATTAAGTTCGCCTATTTTAGTGTTTATCGACACTTCATCAATAGAAAGGTCTGGAATGCTATGGTGAACAAATCGAACGTCATCTAACCCATTATCGAATTCTCTGTTAAGAGATAAGGCAGAATTAAGGTGCTGTATTTTTCGTTCTGATCTCTTCACGTTACATCACTACTTTACTATTTTAATTTTTTTAATTGGTCGCCTAGTCTATCACCTAAAGAGAAACCAGAGGATTCTTCCGTTGGTTGATATGCTTTATAATCTTCCTTTGGATCTTCTTCGAGTAATTCTTTGATACTAAGTGAGATTCTTTGATTCTCTTTATTAATATCAAGAATTTTTACTTTTACCTGTTCGCCTTCTTTTAATACTTCGTGTGGAGTTGCAATGTGGCGATTGGAAATTTGAGAAATATGAACAAGCCCTTCAACATTAGGAGCTACTTCAACGAATGCACCAAAGTTAACTAAGCGTTTCACTGTTCCCAAGACAACATCACCTTGTTTGTATTCAATAAGGTCCCATGGTCCAGGTAATGTATCCTTAATAGACAATGAAATTCTTTCATTATCTTTATCAATGGAAAGTACTTTAACTTTTACTTTCTGGCCTTCTGCTACAACATCAGCAGGTTTATCTACATGTTGGTGTGCAAGCTGAGATATATGTACTAATCCATCAATTCCTCCGATATCAACAAAAACCCCAAAATCAGCTAATCTTTGAACCGTACCCTCTAAAACTTGGCCAACTTTTAAAGCATCGATAGTCTGTTGTTTTTTAGAAGCAATCTCATCATCAAGAACAGCACGATGTGAAAGGATGACACGATTTTTTTCGCGGTCAATCTCAACTACCTTTAAGCTTAAATTTCTTCCTTTATATTCGGAAAAATCCTCTACAAAATGTCTTTCAACTAAGGAAGCTGGAATAAAGCCGCGTACCCCAATATCAACGACTAAGCCGCCTTTAACGACATCCTTTACTTCTGCTTCAAAAACTTCTCCACTTTCAAACTTATTTACAAGCTCATCCCATGCATTTTCTGCATCTACGGCTTTTTTCGACAGGATGATTTCTTCTTCTTCCACTTTTATTACTTTTAATGTTAAAGCATCATCAACCTTTACAACATCGCCAGCTTTCTCAATATGTAAAGAAGATAGTTCACTAATTGGAACAATTCCCTCTACTTTAAAACCAATATCAACTAAGACATGCTTATCTTCAACTTTCGTTACTTTGCCACCAACAGTATCCCCTACGGCAAATGCTTTAACTTCCAAATTTTGATTCATTTCTTCTGACATAAAAATACCCTCCTCAATCCACAAACAACAGTCTGCTTTTCAATGTATTTTTTGTGCTTTTTTCTAACTTCTAATAAACGGACCAATTTGTCAAGTAGAACGTAATCGTCAGCGATTATTTTCAATCAGTAGTCCTATCTCTTTCATGATGATATCTGTCGCATCCTGTGCAGATAATTTACCTGCACGAATTGGTTCAAAATCAATCGGTTTTCCATATACAACCTTCAGCTTGTCAAACCGTTTGTATGGACCAATAATAGCACAAGGGACGACAGCGGCATTAGATCTAAGTGCAAAAAAACCAGCCCCAGCAAGACCTGTTCCCAATTCACCGGTTTTGCTTCTTGTTCCTTCTGGAAATAACCCTAAAACATTTCCTTCCTTCAACAAGGATAATCCCAATTTTAGCGCATTCCGGTCGCTCATCCCCCGCTTTACCGGAAAAGCACGGATACCATGCATGATCGATTTTATAACAGGCATTCTAAAAAGCTCTTCCTTAGCCATAAAGCTTATATCCCTCGGACATGTTACGCCGACTAGGGGTGGATCATTATTGGAAATATGATTGCTGCAGAGCAAAACGCCCCCATCTTTAGGAATATTCTCAGTACCTAACACTTCTATTTTGTATTGCGATTTAAAGTAAATGCTGCAAAGGGATTTCCCGAACTTATATAGCCACATGGTCTCAACTCCTCTCTTCTATTAACTCAATAATCTGAAGAATGACTTCATCGATTGATAAAGATGTCGTATCAATCTCAACAGCGTCGATTGCTTTTTGTAAAGGAGCCACTTCTCTCTCTGAATCTAATTTGTCTCTAAGAGAAATCTCTTCTTTTAATTTCTCTAAATCTGTTTGAATTCCTTTTTGTAAATTCTCTTCAAACCTTCTTTTAGCTCTTTCCTCCACAGAGGCAACCATAAAAATCTTGACTTCCGCATTTGGGAGGACATGTGTTCCAATGTCCCGACCATCCATAACAACTCCGCCTTGATGGCTAAGCTGCTGCTGTCTTTCAACCATTAGTTTTCTGACCCCGCTATGCTTAGATACAATCGATACATGATTGGTTACATCATTTCCGCGTATTTCCTTTGTTACATCTTCACCGTTAACCAATACTTTTCCACCTTGATCTGCCGGTTCAAGTTCGATGTTCGTCTGTAATAATAGGTCAACAAGTTTCGGACCGTCTTCTAAATCAATCTCTTTTTCAAGCGCTTTATATGTAAGAGCACGGTACATTGCACCGGTATCAATGTATATGAAAGAACACTTCTCGGCTACACGCTTGGCCACAGTACTTTTTCCTGCGGCAGCGGGGCCATCAATTGCAACGTTAATCTTTTTCAAAAAAATTCACCTCAAGTTGATGTAGTCGTATTTAGTATAAGCTAAGTTCATAACTTTGTAATCTAAACAAAAAAAAGCAGGTAAACCCTGCCATTATCTATTCATCGTTTCAATTATCTCTGAGTACTGATCTTTCATAACACCCTCATAATAAACAATTTTGTTTAAATAAGGTGCTAGTGTATCATTCGAAATCAAAAATTGACCAATAATTAAAAATATTAGATGCAGGATCACGAACTTATATATGTATTTTTCAACTGTTTTCATTTCAGAGCACCAACCATTTTTTGGTTAGTATTTCACAATTTTACGGTACTATGCGTTACCTTCCTCTTTTTCTTTCATTTAATTGGCGCTCAAAACAATAGCGCATAATTTGTTGAATTTGGGCCTCTTTTAAACCGATAAATTGAATGGGTGCCTTATCTCTCATACCCATAGTCCCATTAATAATTCTTATGATCTTACTATGAGCTTTTATATAATTGTATTCGCCATTAGATAAAGGTAGTACCAAATAGCATAAAATTTGCGTTTGGGGTTTAAAATTATGATTTGGAGGCAGGATGATCGCAGCTCCCCCCGCACTTATGTCAACTGTAACAGTTGTAAAAGGCTTAAAATCATCATTGATCGGATGAACAGCAATATCAACAGTCGCGTCAATTCGAACAAACTCTCTCCTTTGTACACGGATCAATTTATCTTGACCTGGATAGCTAATAATGATCATCGGAATATTTTCCTTTATTCGACCAATAATCTCAGATTCAAACATATAGGCACCATTATCTTTCGTAAAAAAAGAACCCTTAATCTGTGTACCATCTAAAAAAAATGCTGTTTTTCCTGTTTTTTCACTGACCGGGTAATCGATAAGAAGTTGATTTCCCCTTCTATCAACAATTTTACATTTGAATTTTTCACGACTATCTGAATATTTAATCTCTAAATTTAACGTGTCCCCAATATTCAGCATGTTAGTCCCCCCGTATACAACACTACTCATTTCATTATTATCTCATGGAACAAAAAAAAGGAAAAGTCTAATAGTGACTTTTCCTTAAACCTGCTCATAAATTGGTTCAGCATTCTTTAATTTTTCAACCTTTTCCTCAGAACCATCAATTGCATTAATGTAAATACGATACGTATCATTATTGATAATCCCTAGTATTTCATAGCATAATGCTTCTTTCCCTAAGTCATCATTGATGATCGCTAGTCGATGTTCCATCACTTTTACAGACGGATTCACTTTTCCCCGGGCTTGTTCCAACGATATTTCAGGCTTTGGAATCTTACGTTTATGATGAGCGATTAAATAATCATTCGCCGAAAAACCGATAATATCTCCTTCATCAAGTGCAACCTTTACTCTAATCGAATCCGGATAGACTCTCACCCCATCCTGCATCGCTACAAAGGTAAAGACACCGACATGATCATATTGAGCACTTTCAAAAAGCTGTAAATCTTTAAAGTTTTGATCATTTAAATATTTTTTCGCTTTTTCAGCAGCCTCATTTAAACTAATATTCGATTGATTTATCTCACGATGGTTCAATACCCATATTGGATAGCCGCCCTTTTTCGTAATATCCATATATATTTCAGAATTTTGTTTTGGACTATTGATCGTAATACTGTAAAAGCCAATATCCGAACCTTCCCCATTTTCTGTTACATTCATATTTACCCCTTCTTCAATTTGCAAAAACCTTCTTGCTTCATTCATTGCCTCTTCTTTTGTTATTTCTTTCCCACTTAAATATTTAAAGCTATTATCATTCTTTGCATTCATTTGGGCAAATTCAGGACCAAAATTACTTTCGGAATACTCTTCAACATTTTTTTCAACAGTTTTAAAACCATCGATAATTGTATTATCAAGATTTTCTTTTTCCGAAGCTAAGGCGAGTTCAACATCCATCCATCTTAAATTATTTTCAATAACCTGATGCTGTACTTTTCTTAACTCTTGTTGAATTTCGGTTGCATGAGAATATAATTGCTTTAATGTTTTATATTCTCCATCTGATAACGGCTCCTTTTCTAAATCCCGAACAGCGGTTCTATATGAGAAATCACCAATCTTAGATAAAAATTCCTCTGTTTTGTTAAATGGCATTAACGTTAGCGGCAATTGGCCCACATCTGAATGTGCTTCCGACGTAATTCTCCAAACATCAGCCAAGGCCGGTGATAGCTGTGATCTTGAGTTCATCGCTAAAGTTGTCCCAATTTTATCTTGTAATAAATCAATTTGATAAGTTAAGTCATGGAATGCCCTCTGATAATTGTTCTCAGCATGAATTAATATCGCATTTTTTTCCTGGTGTTCTTGATAACCCCAGAATCCTGTACCAACGACTATAATTGCGAAAAATATGATTAATAAGACTCGAAGCAAAAACAATCACCTCAATTTTCACATACAGAATATATGTTTTCCAATTTGTTTAATTTGTGGCCTACTCCAAATCCATGCAGAAGTAGCAGTATCAGGATTAAAATAATAAATTGCATTTCCTGTAGGATCCCATCCATTAATAGCGTCAATAACAGCCTTTTTAGCTGTTTCGTTCGGAGTCAGCCAAATTTGCCCATCCGCCACAGCGGTAAATGCCCTTGGTTCAAAAATAACTCCCGAAATGGTATTTGGAAACGACGGGCTGTTGACTCGATTTAAAATGACGGCAGCAACAGCAACCTGTCCGACATACGGCTCGCCTCTTGCCTCACCGTATACTGCATTTGCCATTAACTGAATATCATTTTGGGAATATCCATTTGGCATATTAACAGCTGATGGTTTTGATGGAGAGGCTTGTTTTTGTGCATTATTCGCATTGGTGTTGTTTTGTGGCTTTGGTTGATTATTTTTCACTTGTTGTTCCTTCGGTGTGCCACCATAGTATGTAAAGCTTTTGCCTTGATCTACATTTTTTTCAACAAATGCTTTATCATATTTTGAGGCGTTAACTAGTTTTTGTTTTGTCGTACTACCTGCTAAACCATCGATCGGCAATCCAAATTCGGACTGGAAATTTCGTAATGCCCAGTAAGTCCCCCATCCAAATACACCATCGATTATTCCGTGGTAAAATCCCAAATACTGAAGTCTCGCCTGCAATTCGATAACATCATCACCAACTGCCCCTATTTGAATGATCTGATTTGAAAAAGCGCTGGCCTTTTCTTCATTTGAAGTAGAGGCAGCAATTCCGACAAGCAGTGTAAGCATAAGCAAATATTTTACTAAATGTTTATAATACATGTTTCCAAGAAACCTCCTTATAGGAATGTTACCTATAAGTATTTTCTGTAGAGATTGTCATTTTATGCATGAAAAAAACACGACAATTACCAATTATGGCAGATGTCGTGTTTTATTTAGAAATATTATTTGTTTCTTCGAATAACTGGATTACATTCGACTCATCGAGTTGATTTGCTTCCTTCACCTTTTTTAAAGCATTAATCCAAAGTAAGATCATAAATGGAACGATAATGTACCCCCAATATTCTTTAACCGTTAATAAAATAAAATCATACGTTCCGTGAAGAAAAACAGGTATAAATAATGACAAGGCAATCCAAAGTTTCTTATTTTCGATTGTGGTAAATTTCCCTTTTCCTAGATAAAACCCCATTACTACACCGAATAAAGCATGACTCGAAACCGGCAAAAGAGCTCTTCCAAAAGCAAATTCGATTCCATTGGCAAATAAATAAAGAATATTTTCGACCGTTGCAAAACCAAGGGATACAGATACACCGTAGACAATTCCATCATAGCGTTCATTAAATTCTGTATGTTGAAACACAGCGAAATAAAGAATAAACCATTTAAAAAACTCTTCTAAAAACCCTGATAATAAAAAGGCATTATTCCAGTTGCTTTGCAAAACCCCTTCAGTCGAAAAGGCATATTGAATAAACATAATTGGAAAAACGAGTAAAGCGCCAAATATAAAGGTCCGAAAAACCATACTAATGGGTTCCGCATCAAATTTATCTTTTAAATAAAAATAAGCTAAAAGTGCAAGCCCAGGTGCAATTCCACTTGATATTATAGCTAACATTTGGATAAAATAATCCTTTCTTAATACCATTATTCTTACATCTCTAATGGTAACATGAGACATGGTATAGAGGAAGAACTAAATAATTTTGGAATTTTCACTTGAAATTTGCTTGCGCAATTTTGTCAACTGAAGCTAATAGAACCGCTAATTTTATTCTCGCTTTTTTACTGTCGTA
>JAEWMK010000157.1 GCA_023457235.1 Bacillota bacterium | reverse complement strand
CCCTAAAGATAGGTTAAATATTTAAACACTTTTTATAAAAAGGCGTTCATTTTTTTATCATATTTAATCACTAGACGTTATTTATTTTTCTCTCATATTTTTACTATTGAATAGTTTTTCTTTAAATAACAATCTGGCAAAACTTCAGAAACAAAAAAACCACCTCCAAAAAAAAGGTGGTTATAAGCAAGCGTGATTAAACACTTACTTTTTTCCAAAGAGTAGTACGACTAATCCCGAGCATTTCAGCAACTAATGTTCTATTATTATCATGACGCTCTAACATGTGCTCTATTACTTGTTTCTCAATTTCTTCCATTGTTCCATATGAAAGAGTCATAGATTCGTCATTCAATTCTTTAGTTGTTCCCTCTGTTTCTCTTATACAATCATAAATAAAATTCTTTTCATCCTTCGAATTTTTTACTCTTAAATGCAATCTTTCAACAATATTTTCTAACTGTCTTATATTTCCGGGCCAACTGTAAGAAAGGAAAAAATTCTTCAGTTCATTTGAAAATTTTTCAAAACTTCTGTCGGATCCGAACTGCCTTAAAAAATTATCAACTATTACAGGAATATCATCATTTCGTTTTCGTAATGGCGGCATCTGTAAATGTAAAACACTAAGCCGAAAATATAAGTCAGACCGAAATTTACCCTCTTTTACTAATTCCCAAAGCTGCTGATTTGTTGCCGCAATAATGCGAATATCTACAGGAGTGACCCTATCTCCACCAACACGCATAACTTCCTTTTCCTGCAGAACCCGTAATAAACGTGTTTGAATATGTGTCGGTATCTCTCCAATCTCATCGAGAAAAATGGTTCCTCCATGAGCCATTTCAAAGAATCCTTGACGACCACCTTTGTTTGCTCCTGTAAAAGCCCCTTCAGCATATCCAAACAATTCACTTTCCAGTAACGTCTCAGGTAACGCAGCTAAATTTACTGCCACAAAAGGGCCATCTTTTCGAATGCTTGCATTATGTATGCCTTGGGCAACAAGCTCTTTTCCGGTACCACTTTCACCGATAATCAATACAGTAGAATCAGTTAATGCATACTCCTCCGATATCCTAATTACATCTTTCATTTTTTCACCTGTATGAACAATATCATTGAGGCTAAATCTGGCAACAAGCCCTTTAGACTGCAACTCCCGTCGAACTTTATTTTCTAATTTTTGAATCTTGCTGAACTCTCTACATGTTATGACAGAACCTACTCTTTCCTGATTTACAATTACTGGTTCATATGTAACAATTAGATCCTCAAGAGTAAAACTGCCTTTTTGCCCGGAATAAATCTTCTCTTGCTTCAATAAATTAACAAGCTTTAAATTTGTAATTTCCTGGAGACCTTTCCCATTAACAAATTCCTCTTTTACATCAAAAATTCGCCCTGCTGCAGGATTGCAAGTTTCAATTACTCCGTTTTGATTTATTAAAAAGATTCCTTCTTCGGATGTGTTAATAACTGCATTAAACTTTTCCATTTTTTCTTTTATTAAAATTCTGTCTTCAGCAACTTTGCTGGCTAGTGTCAAAGCCCGCTTAATAGTTCTTTTACCAATTGTTAAGTGCATGCTTTTCATGCCATAGCTCCGAACAAGCTCGCAGGTACGGATCCCTCCACCAACAACAACATCAATCCCCATTTTTTTCGCTGCTTTTATTTGTTGTATTAGTTCATCCTGTGTCTTGTAAGGCAATATTGTAACCTCAAAACCGATTGACTTAAAAATAGACTCAAAGTCAAAAAGGTAACCATCCTCCGGAAAGGTAATAAAGCTTACCATATCCCCAATTTTCTTTGCCCGTTTAAATGCCTGCATAAGATCAAAGTGTGTTGAATCACTATAAACAACTGGTAAATCTATTAATTTCTTGATTTCCTTCGCAGTCCCTGCTCTACTAACAACTACCTCATAACCGCCCCTTTCCACAAGGTTCTTTACTTCATGAGCTGCTTCATCTAATATTCCTTCAACGATTGTAACGTCAAAGTTCAATTCAGATGCTGCTTGTTTAATAGTGTTCGTTAATTCTGGATATCCGGAAGTCATAATCATCTTATACTTCACAAAATCAACCTCCTATTATTTCCGATACTTTCCATTTAAATATGATAATCTACTCATTATTCCCAAAATTCAATACATTCCGTATCTTTTAATTATACCATTCAAATTCTTAAAAACAAAAAAAATAAGCAAACCTTCAATTTGAAGACTTGCTTTTCCATAAAGACTAAATTGTATATATCCCTTTTGTTATAAAGACTTTTCTAAAATTTCAACAATATCCAATGTTGACACACGGTCTTCCACTTCTTTTGCCTTTGTACCATCACTAATCATCGTTAAGCAGTATGGACACCCGCTGCCGATCATCGTTGGATTGGCTTCTAATATTTGTTCTGTACGTGCCACGTTAATGCGTGTGCCTGTGTCCTCTTCCATCCACATTAGGCCACCACCGGCACCACAGCACATCGCATTCTCACGATTGCGAGCTGCTTCAACGAGTTTTACTCCAGGAATTGATTTTAAAATCTCACGAGGTTGATCATAGATGCCATTATAGCGACCCAAATAACAGGAGTCATGATAGGCGATCACTTCGTTAACCTCTTTTGTCGGTTTCAGTTTGCCTTCTTTAATCCATTGATCAAGTAATTGGGTATGGTGGAACACTTCCACATCCTCTAGTCCAAATTCAGGGTACTCATTTTTAAACATATTGAAGGCATGCGGGTCAATCGTTACGATTTTCTTCACGTTATGCTTTTTAAACGTTTCAATATTATCACGAGCCAGTTCTTGGAATAGGAATTCGTTTCCAATACGACGTGGTGTATCTCCTGAATTTTTCTCTTTATTACCTAAAATAGCGAACTTAATACCAGCGATATTCATCACACGTGCAAAGGATTGGGCGATTTTTTGACTGCGGTTATCAAAAGAACCCATCGAGCCGACAAAAAATAAATATTCAAACTCTTCGCTAGCTTTTTCCATTTCCTTCACAGTCGGAATATGAATGTCCTCTAGACCTTCGCGCCAGTTTTCACGTTCCTTACGGTTAATCCCCCATGGATTTCCTTGGCGTTCGATGTTTGTTATCGCACGTTGGGCATCTGGCTTCATCTGCCCTTCTGTTAAAACAAGATAGC
>JAEWMK010000156.1 GCA_023457235.1 Bacillota bacterium | reverse complement strand
TGATGGTACATCGATTTACTTATCAATGGCGGCATTGTTTATCGCACAGGCTTTTGGTGTGGATCTGTCATTAGGTGATCAGTTATTACTTCTTGGTGTGTTAATGTTAACTTCTAAAGGGGCAGCTGGTGTAACTGGTTCAGGTTTCGTAACTTTAGCAGCAACATTAGCAGTGTTCCCATCAGTACCAGTTGCAGGTCTAGCGTTAATTCTAGGTGTTGACCGCTTCATGTCAGAAGCACGTGCCGTTACGAACTTAATTGGTAACGGTGTGGCAACAGTAATCGTTTCTAAGATGGAAGGAGAATTTACTCCACAATTGCAAGGGGTTCCTTCAAAGGAAGATCAAGAGGTTTCTGCATAATATAATTCAGCATAAGGCTATTCTACTAGAATAGCCTTTTTTGCATTATAATAGAAATATTGGAATTGGAAATACGACCATTCAATTGTTGGAGTGAGTTTATGTTTTTGCGAAAACTGAAGCTAAGTACGATGATTACGACACTAGTCTGTCTAGTTGTCCTCGTTTCATTGCTTATTACTGATATATTATTTAGTTCAACTATTAATAATATAATTAGGGAAAATCTTGAAGAAAGAGCGATCATTCTTTCTAATATTGTAGCAAGGTCGGACGAGGTCATAAATGGATTAAAAAACGAAGAAGATGTTGATGATATTCAGGAATATGCAAATGAGATTCTAAAGGCTTCAAATGTTTTGTATGTTGTTGTCATGGATATGAATGGTATACGTTTATCACACCCGATACCAGAGAGAATAGGCGGGGTCTATAGTACAGAGGACCATAAGGCCGTGTTACACGGGAAGCAATATGTTTCTGTCTCTAAGGGTACGATGGGGAATTCTTTAAAAGCTTTTACCCCTATTTATGATGAAAATAAGGTGCAAATCGGAGCCGTTTCAGTTGGGATTTCTTTACAACGGATTGATGAAGCCATAGATCAGGGACGCAGGAACATCCTTATTGCAACAAATATTGGTTTATTAGTAGGGATTGTTTGCGCCTATTTTGTGGCGAGATTTATTAAACAAATACTGTTTGGACTAGAACCTTTAACGATTGCGAAAATCCTTGAAGAACGTAATACAATGCTGCAGTCTGTGCGTGAAGGGGTTATAGCGGTTGACCAAGATTCAAAGATTACACTCATCAATAAATCAGCAAAACGCATATTTAAGAAGGCGGGTTTGTCAGACATTCCAATTGGAATGTCTATTCAGGACTATATGCCATCGTTTAATGTGGAAAAAGTACTGAAAACCGGAAAGTCCGAGTTGGACGAGGAGTATAGTATAAATGGTGTTTCCATTCTATTAAATAAAGTACCTCTAATTGTAAATAAAGAAGTTGTTGGGGCGATTGCAACCTTTAGAGATAAGACAGAAATCAATCAATTAGCTGAGCAATTAACAGGTGTTAAAACATATGCAGAAGCACTGCGGGCCCAATCGCATGAATTTATGAACAAGCTTCATGTTATCCTTGGTATGGTCCGAATGGGGATGTATGAGCAATTAACAACATTTATTAATACACTCGTAGATCATCGTAATCACGAAGTGGGAAATGTAACAAAAAATATAAAGGATCCGGCACTGGCCGGTTTTATAATGGGTAAACTTAGTTATGCGAGAGAGAAAAAAGTAGACTTGTCCATCGAAATAGAGACAGTCCTGCCTGAACCAAAAAGTTTAAGCGCAACCCATGAAATTATTACTATATTGGGAAACTTAATTGACAACGCAATAGAAGCGATGGAGGACTCTCCGACAAAAGAGATAGAAGTTTTACTAAACTATTTTCATAACTCATTGAAAATGATTGTTTCAGATACGGGTCCCGGCATTTCCGAGGATGTTACTCGGCATGTCTTTGAAAAAGGCTTTTCAACGAAAGGACAAAACAGGGGCTATGGGCTATACTTAATACGGCAAAGTGTTGACCGGCTGGGCGGAGAAATCAATGTCCATTCAAGATTAAATAGTGGAACAGAATTTGTTGTTGTAGTACCTTTTGAAACGAAAAAAGGGGATGATGCTCATGATCAGAGTTCTAATAGTTGAAGATGATCCGATGGTTGCAGAAATTAATAAAAGGTACCTCGAAGAAATTGCGGGTTTTGCACTTGTGGGTGTAGCGCATTCTGTCAATGATGCTCTAACCTATATCGATAACGAAGAAATTGATCTAGTTTTATTGGATGTATATATGCCGGGGAAAAACGGGATAGAGCTCCTTACCTATATAAGAGAGGAAGAAAAAAGCATTGATGTCATCCTTATTACGGCTGCATCTGATGTAGAGAAAGTACAAACGGCATTACGATTTGGAGTAGTTGATTACTTAATAAAGCCATTTGAATTTGACCGGTTTAAAGCGGCCATCTCTTCATACCGTGAACAATTTATGTTGCTACATAATCAACGTCATGTTAATCAAAAAGACATTGATGAAATGTTGCTCAGTAAGGAAGCAAAACCAGCAGCTGGCGCACCTGTTCACTCACTACCAAAGGGATTAACAAAAACTACTCTCCAAATCGTTGTTTCGGCTATTGAAGAAATGGGAAAGACTCCATTTTCAACAGAAACTATTGCCGAAAAAACGGAAATTTCTAGGGTCTCGATTGGAAAGTACTTGAAGTTTCTAAAAGAAATAAAGGTGTTGGAAGAGACGATTACATGCGGAATTGGAAGACCTGTTTCTTTGTATATTTATAAGGCAGTGAACCGTTCTATTCTAAATAATTTGTTATAGAGGCAGAGACAAACTACTGCTTCTTTTTTTATTTTTCAGAAAAAGTTTTGTTGATTTTTTCTGAAAAGTCAATGCATAATGAAGCTAAAGTAATAGAAAATTTACTAGGGAAGGAACAATTATATGAAACTCATTTATACGGGGAAAACGAAAGACGTTTATGCACTTGAGGACGGAAATTATTTGCTGCAGTTCAAAGATGATGTAACAGGTGAAAACGGGGTCTTTGATCCAGGTGCTAATACTGTTGGTTTAACTATGGAAGGTGCAGGTAAAGCAGGGCTAAGATTAACGAAGTTCTTTTTTGATAAATTAGCAGAGGCTGGAATTCCAACTCATTATATTGATGCTGACATTGAAAAGGCGACAATGACAGTTAAGCCGGCAACTGTATTTGGTCAGGGTCTAGAGGTGATTTGCCGTTACCGTGCTGTTGGCAGCTTCTTACGTCGTTATGGAATGTATGCTGAAGAAGGTCAGCCACTTGATGCTTTTGTGGAAGTTACAATTAAGGACGATGCACGTCAAGACCCACCGATCAGCGAGGATGCCCTTGATATGTTTGGAATCCTTACCCTTAGCGAATATAAAGAATTAAAAGAGTTAACTCAAAAAATAGCTGCGATCGTAAAGGCAGAGTTAGCTAAAAAGGATATAGAGTTATATGATATTAAATTTGAGTTTGGAAGATTAGCGGATAAGCAAATCGTACTCATTGATGAAATTTCAGGCGGAAATATGCGTGCCTATAAAAATGGCGAATATGTTGAGCCTTTAAAATTGGAACAATTAATGCTAGAAGATTAATTTTTAAATGGATAATTTGAGAAAGCACCCACACTGGAGCGTATTTTTGTGGGTGCTTTTTTGTGTTGCTATAACAATGCCTGAAAAAAAGATCTGCTTTAGTACAGAATTTAGCTAGTTTGTCATAAAGTTTCGTTTCTTGTCGTAAAATGAAATTTTTATCCAATTTTGAATATATAATTAATTTATAAAACCATTAAGGTGGGGTAGAAGATGAAAACGCATATAGAGAGAATTAGAGACCCAAGAATACTGGATCGTATAGTTACAGCAGAGGAAGCAGCATCATGGATTAAGGACGGAATGACAATCGGAATTAGCGGTTTTACTAGAGCTGGCGATGCTAAGGCGATACCGTTTGCATTGGTGAAACGTGCCGAGACAGAATCTTTTAAAGTAAATTTATTTACAGGGGCTTCTATCGGCTCAAATATCGACAAGATGTTTACTGAAGCTGGTATTATTAGAAAACGTCTGCCATACCAGGCTGACAAAACAATGAGAGATGGAATTAATAAAGGGGACCTGTTATTTGTAGATGTCCATCTTTCACATGTAGCTGAATTAGTTCGTAATAAGGCTTTAGAGCCCATCGATTTTGCCGTTATTGAGGCACTCTCTATTACTGAAGATGGAATGATCATCCCAACAACATCAGGTGGAAACTCGCAAGTATTTGCTAATAATGCAAAGAATATAATCATTGAGCTTAATGATGCTTTTCCATTGAGTTTAGAAGGGTTACACGATTTTTATGATCCAGGTGAACAGAGTAATAGACAACCGATTCCATTAACAAAGCCGTCTGATCGAATTGGAACGATTGGAATTCCATATGATCCTGATAAGGTAAAAGGAATTGTTTTTACTCATTATCCGGATACACCTTCACCAATCGTACCACCAGATGATGAAACTGTAACAATGGCAAATCATTTGCTGGACTTTTTGCGCAGTGAAATTGCAACTGGCAAATTGCCTGAAAAACTTCCAACTTTACAATCAGGAGTAGGTTCAGTAGCTAATGCTGTTCTTCATGGATTACTAGAATCAGAATTTGATGATTTACAACTTTACTCAGAGGTCCTTCAAGATGCTGTGTTTGACTTAATGGATGTAGGAAAGGTTACATTTGCTTCAAGCTGCTCATTAGGTTTATCAGAAGCAAAAATGGATGAGGTATACTCCAATTTTGATAAATATCGTGATCGCATCATGTTACGTCCACAGGAATTATCGAATAACCCGGAAATCATTCGACGTCTTGGCTTAATTTCTATTAATGCAGCATTAGAATTCGACATCTATGGCAATGTTAACTCCACCCATGTAATGGGTACAAAAATGATGAACGGAATCGGTGGTTCTGGCGATTTTGCGAGAAATGCACGTTTGGCTATTTTCGTAACAAAATCAATTGCTAAAGATGGAAAAATTTCTAGCGTTGTGCCTTTCGCTTCACACATTGACCATACCGAACATGATGTCGATGTAGTTGTAACGGAACAAGGCTATGCAGATCTTCGTGGCTTAGCACCACGTGAAAGGGCAGAATTAATTATTCATAACTGTGTACACCCAATGTATCGAGCCCAGTTGTGGGACTACTATACAGAAGCTTTAACAAGAGGCGGTCAAACACCTCATAACTTGGAAAAAGCTTTATCATGGCATATTAATTTACAAAAATACGGAACAATGCAACCAGGGGTTGAAGAAAAAGTAAAAGAAACTGTGTAATATTTTGCAGAAGGGGCTTGTTTAAACTATTAAGTTTAGCAGCCTCTATTTTAATTCAACGAATCATAGTTTTAGGTGCCTGTCACCACCCGAAATTTGTCGAGATTTGTAGAATAATAGATTTCGGTGTGTGTCCAAGAATGCTAAAGAAAATGCTTTTGACAATTCTATACCTTAAATAATCGGGATGTGTTAAAATTAATATTAAGAAAAAAGGAATTCAGTCTATTACGAATTCATTTGTTAGGAGTCCTTGACTTGTTTCATATTTATGATCCCTTATTACCTTTATATCATGGAACAATTAATTTATACGCTGACCTTATTCAGGAACAAGGAATAAAGATATTTCCAAGAAATAAAGGTAGTGTGGATTTTGGAGCTGGATTTTATCTAACAACAAATTATGACCAAGCGCGAGAGTGGGCTAAACGTAGAACTGAAAAGCCGATACCTAGTAAACAATTATTAGAATTATCAAAAATGACAGTGAGAGATTTTCTTGGAATGAAAGAGAGTTTTAAACCAGTTGTATTAAAATTTGAGATTGAAAATATAGATCATTGGTTAAAATTAAACTATAAAATCTTTAAAAATGCGAATGAAGACTGGAAACAATTTGTAAGTGAGATGAGACGTGGAGATTTGGCGCCATCTAATGAATGGATTTACGGTCCAGTTGCTGATGGAGGATTATTGTCAGAGAATTATCAGGATATACGTGCATATAATAATAAAGATCAACTAGCTGTTCTCACTGAGAAAGCTGTTAAGCACTTAAATATGAAAGAGGTGATCAAATGTTTGTAAAAAGGGACACTACCGAACAAAAAGAAATTGATTTGATGATTAATCATATTATTTCAGAACTGGTTGTTGAATTTGGTAAAGATGAAAAAGAGGCAATACAATTAATAAAAAAATCAAAAGTTGACAAATCCTTAAAAAATGAACCAGTAGGATTCCATGAATCTCCGTATAACTGGGCTTTAAGTATATTGACGGAAAATGATGATTTTGAAGCCTTAGAAAAGCATTTATACCATTAAAGAAGGAGTAGACATTGCAAAGTTGTCTGCTCCTTTTTTATTAGTTTTTGGTGCACTGTCACCGCTCGGAATTTGTTAGCTTAGGGGATGATTGGATGGGGCTAAGGAAATTACTATGCTTTCTTAATACACTTGAGGAAAATAATATCTTTTATAAACTTAGCAAGGTTAGAAATGATGCTATTATGGTTGAAATTGCTGTTCCAGTACAACGCTGGGAAGTGGAGTTTACGAAAGATGAGACAGTAGAAATTGAGAAATTTATTAGCGATGGAAATTATTATGACAGCGAGGAAATAGATACCCTCTTTAGAGATTTTACCAATTAGTTGGAGAGGTGGCTATTTCATTATCGTATTCTGTATTAATAATTTTTTGCTCTTGCTTTGAATTTAATTCAAGGTAAAAAAAAGAATAAAACTGAGGTATAGGCCGATAGTTCAGATAACCATTAATCTAATTTGAATTAGGAGATACTATATAAAAACTTTTTTCCGAATTAAGTAATGGTGGTGTCAATTCTCTTTGGAAATCATCCGAGTCGTACCTTATGAATTATGGGGTATTCTTATCTTTATTTATGGTAGTTATAGGTTATACATATTAATTAGATATACTGAGAAATACCGCTATCTTGAAGAAATTAGTGCAATATTTTTGAGTTATAGTGGTGCATTGATAACTCTCCTTGCACATTATGGGATTATGCCAGAATTTCCAACATCCCTTTTTTCACTCTAATTATTATCTCATTTATTATTGCGGTTATCGGCAAAATTATAGCCTACAAAAACGGATCTTTTAAAGAAAAAGTCGAAATAAAGGATAGGCTTTTCGAAGCTTCAGTAATGCTCATAATGCTTCTAATATTTCTATTGGTTATTTATATCGTCAAGTATATCATTAAAGGTTAATCTGCCAGTTTAAAAAATAACAACTCCCATACGTCCCATTCCTGTTGAATAATCGGCTGTTAGTTATGTTGGAACTTCGTAATATTATCAACAAATTTTATCCGTACTAAACTTGTTAAGGTTGGGCAGAAAGAGCGTCAAGCCTTCGTAGATCAGCGCACCCATTAGCTAATTAGATAATTAGATAAAATCTAATTATCTAATAATTCAATCCAAACATAGTAATCATTATCTGGAAGGGTAACAATTATCCTATTGTCCTTTTTTTCTTTAGGATTATTACTCAATCCTGCTGTGAAAGTATTTGTTCCTGCGGAGTATTTTTCATATTCGCTATTTGGAAGACCAATGTTTATTAATTCTTTGACAAACCAATTGGAATCTTCATCTTTTTCTACATTTGCTATAAACCATTCAGTGTGATTATTAAATTTACCTTTAAAAATGCAAAAAACTTGTTTTTCATTAACTTCAATTGAATTTAAAATTTTAATGATTTTAGGATAATCTCCTTCTTTAGAGCCAAGTAATTGTAACGCTTTCTCAGGTGAATCAGCAGTATTAGTATCATTGTCATTACAGGCTACCAATAATAAACAGAATATTATAATCAACCATTTTTTCATATCCAATCACCTCTGCTATTTTCTTAATAAAAGAACTCTGCCCCGATAATGTGATATTTATTTTTTATCTCTTATTTCTTCTAAGATTTCTATTACACGTTTATTTTGATTCTCAATAGATTTTAACCTTTTCTCGATGATACTCGATGAAAAAAATACAATAAGTACAATAGCTATTCCAATGATTAGTTCCAATTAAATTCCCCCAATATTTATTTCAGTAACCTGAGCCAATAGAATTGATTACAGCCATCAAATTGACCCAGATGTGCCATCTTTTTGATCTACCTGTGACAAGAAAATGATCCATTTGAGACAAAGGTGATCCAATCCACAGTGATATATGCTTTCTTAACCACAGCTTTAGCTGCTTGCCGACCACCTTGCCACTTCTTAGTGATCGCTGAAAGGGGTCGGGGCCCCGCCCGCGGAACTTAGAAGTGATTGTCCGTGGTACGCTATTGATGCGAATGAGCCTCAAAGGCTTTATTTCTGCCATTCTCCATCAAAACCACTACCACGGACACAAACAAGGTCAAGGGTGGTGGGATTGAGGTATCAAGGATACTGGAATGGTGGATCAAATTTGTGTCCTAAGTGGGTCAAAAACATGGCAGAGGTGGAACTATTCTTTGGCCGTAATCAAGATAGTGAAAAATCGTTCCTGCTTGTTCCAGAAACGCACCCGTTAGTTGAAGTTATTGGTATAGTTCGATTTCATTTCCGTTTTCATCAAAATATAGAAACTCATCAAGGAGAGGGATTTCAAAATTATCTGGTACTTTTTCATATACGAGAAATGATTTCTCTTCTGGCACGATTATTTTAAAGTTGTGTGCATCTGTTCTTGAATCGATTAAAATGGAACTTATTTCTATTCCAGGGTTTGTTCCATATAAAACTATATACTTTCCTCTATTTGTTTCAATTATTTGATGACGTATTACGTTTGAGCCATGTCCAGATGAAATTATTTTCAACTTACCGTTTATTCCCTTAATTAAATGAGCATACCCATAGTTTCCTTCTTGTAATTGAAATAATGATACATATGATTTTGTATCTTCAAGTTGCACTACTTTTAATACATTAGGTTCAAGAACCTCCACACTACTCCCTCTATTTAGCCAAACTTTTAAACTTGATTGAATAGCTTCTTTATCATTTTCAATTTTATATTCATTAAAATAGTAAAATGAAAATCCAATGCCAATTACTATAAGAATAAATAATGTTTTTATTTTCATTACAATTTTCTCCCCCCTTGTTACTCCACTTTTCATATTCAACTCTTCTGCACCGTTACTTTAAGTGTAGTACTTCACAATGTTTAAGTTTATTTTACCAAAACCAAACGATAAAATGGAATTAATTTACCATTTAAACGAATTGGATTTAATATACAATAGCCATATTGTTCATTCTAAGTATCCCCCTGTTGAACATATGAAAAAATGATAATATCAAGTTATCAATATATTCAAGCAGACTTGTTCGATGAGCAGGGATGATATCAATGATTTTGGGTTATGCTCGTGTTAGTTCAAAAGATCAAAATTTGATCGGCAGCTCAAAGAGTAGGAAACGTTTGGGTGCAATTAGATTTACTAGGAGAAGAAAGCAGTAAAGACTTTTCTTGCCCTGTATTTTAGGAGATGCTCTTTAAGATGCGATTTGGTGATATTTTGGTGGTTCATGATCTCAGTCGTTTTGGCCGTAGTAAATAGAGATACGGAATGAGTGGGAAATGCTTACATATCGCGGTATAACATGGACTATTTTTAAAATTTGACTTTCCGTGTATAATGTTAATGTTAAACATACTAATTGTACATTGGGTATAATAGGTAAGTGAATGATGCTTGCTATTAAAAATTTGATAACAGCATTTTTTACGCTGCATTTGATTTAGATTCAATGTTGAAAGAGAGTGGAACAAAATGGGTCGTAAGTGGAACAATATTAAAGACAAGAAAGCATCAAAGGATGCCAATACTAGTCGAATTTATGCTAAATTTGGCGTTGAAATTTATGTAGCAGCTAAACAGGGTGAGCCTGATCCAGAGTCTAACCAAGCTTTAAAGTTTGTTCTAGAACGGGCAAAAACATATAATGTACCAAAACATATCATTGACCGCGCAATTGAAAAGGCAAAAGGCGGATCAGATGAAAACTATTCCGAGCTTCGTTATGAAGGCTTTGGACCAAGTGGCTCAATGGTAATTGTTGATGCACTAACAAATAACGTAAACCGTACCGCTTCAGAAGTTCGCGCAGCATTTGGTAAAAATGGTGGTAACATGGGAGTAAGTGGCTCTGTTGCCTACATGTTTGATAAAACAGCCGTTATCGGTGTTGAAGGTAAAACTGAGGAAGAAGCACTTGAAATCTTAATGGAAGCAGATTTAGATGTCCGTGATATTATTGAAGAAGATGATTCGGTAATTGTTTATGCACTACCTGATCAATTCCATGCTGTTCAAGAAGCATTCAGAAATGCAGGTGTAACTGAATTTTCCGTAGCTGAAATCACAATGCTTGCACACAACGAAGTAACTTTAGATGCGGATACACAAGCACAATTTGAA
>JAEWMK010000155.1 GCA_023457235.1 Bacillota bacterium | reverse complement strand
ATTCCGCAATTTCAGCTGCAAGTCTGATTACTGGTTCATGACTCCAGTTATTAAAAGTTGACGTGAATGCAAGTTTTTCCATTTGTTCTTTTGCGACTTCTGCAAGTTCTTTACGCCCGTGTCCAATGTTTACGTTCCATAGGGAGGAAAGGCTATCAATTAATTTTCTTCCTTCTACATCCTTTAAATAGATCCCATCGCCTTCAGTGAAAATGAATGTTGGACCATCCTCTATTAGTTGTTTCATGTTAGAAGTCGGATGAATTAAATGCTTTTTGTCTAACTCCACTAACTCTGCTATTAAACTTTGTTTCTGTGTCATTGACATATTTTCTCCCCCTAAAAAATTATTATCTTGTAATTTATTAGATTCCGATTGATACGTATTGTATTTCCAGAAAATCATCAATACCTTGATGTCCGCCTTCACGTCCAAGCCCACTTTCTTTCATACCGCCAAACGGAGCTTGCACGGCAGAAGGTGCACCATCATTCCAACCGATGATTCCATAATCTAATTTTTCAATAATCTTTGTACCTTGTGAAACATTTTCTGTAAAAACATATGCCGCTAAACCATAAAGTGTATCATTTGCTAGTTTAATTACTTCCTCAATGCTCTCAAATTTTTGAATCGGAGCAACAGGACCAAATGTTTCTTCACGCATAATTAACATGTTTTCATTTGCATCTTTAATGACTGTTGGCAAATAGTAATTCCCTTTTTCTACTGGCTGCCCGCCACCTACAATTACTGTAGCGCCTTTTTTCACAGCATCTTTAACGTGTTCAGCGACTTTTTCCACACCTGCCTGATTAATTAACGGACCAATATCTACACTGCTTTCCATCCCATTACCAACTTTAAGTTTTTTTACACGAGCAGCAAAGGCATCAACGAACTGTTCATATATTCCAGACTGCACGTAAATACGATTGACACATACACAAGTTTGACCACCATTTCTAAATTTTGAAGCTATGGCTCCTTGAACTGCAGTTTCAATGTTTGCATCGTTAAGAACAATCATTGGGGCATGACCGCCAAGCTCGAGACTGAGTTTTTTCATGGTGTCGGCACCTTGTCGCATTAGAACTTTTCCAACTTCCGTAGAACCTGTAAAAGTAACCTTTTTTACTCGTGAGTCTGATAAAAAGACGCCACCAATTTCACTAGAAGCCCCAGTGACAATATTAACAACTCCTTTTGGAAAACCTGCTTTTTCAGCCAATTCTATGAGTTTAATGGCCGTTAATGGTGTGGCACTTGCAGGCTTTACAACGACTGTACATCCTGCAGCTAAAGCTGGCCCGATTTTTCTCGTTAACATAGCAGCCGGAAAGTTCCATGGTGTAATTGCTGCAACAACGCCAACAGGCTTTTTCCAAACTTGCAGCCTCTTGTTTTTATCATGGGTAGGAATAGTTTCACCGTAAATCCGTTTTGCCTGTTCAGCGTACCATTCAATATAGTTTGCAGCATAATGGACTTCACCCTTTGCTTCAGTATACGGCTTTCCCATTTCGTTGGTCATTAATTCTGCCAATTCTGCCTCGTGGTCAATAATTAAATTAAAGTATTTTTTCAGTAGGGCAGCTCGCTCATAAGCTGTAGTCTCAGACCAAGTCTCAAAAGCTTGATGAGCCGCATTCACGGCAGCAAGCGCCTCCTCCTTACCAGCTTTTGGGACTTCACATACTAAGGCACCAGTAGCCGGATTATAAACAGGAAACTTCGCCAAGTTTTCCCCAGTCCAGATCCCATCAATGTACAATAAATTCCGCATACAAATCACCTCTTTAAAAATTAGTTAATTATCGTCATCTGCAAGAAGTTTACCCTCTACATATTCAATATGGATACGGATCTTTTTATCAATTAGTTCCGGGTCCTTCGTAAGTAAGGTTTCATATAATTCTTTTTGCTCTTCGTAGAATGAGTGGGGGTTTGAATAATATTTATCGAGATTAACAAGAAAAGTTCTTATTTGAACCTGAATGGACTCATATATCCTAATTACTCGAGAATTTCTGGAAAGGTTTACAATGAAACTATGAAACTGCATGTCTAAATCAAATAACATTCTCCAATTTCCATTTATTGAATGGATGCGCATTTCTTCTAAAATTGCTTCTAATACATTAAGTTGCTCATTTTTCAGATTTGGAAGCGCTTTAACGAAGGCGTAAGTTTCTACAATCGTTCGTAGATCAATTATTTCTCGCCAATCTTTATTTGAAAACTGAGAAATATAGGTGCCTTTTCTTGGCTTGCTAATCACCAATTCTTCATATTCAAGAATTTTTAGGGCATCTCTTATTGTACTACGGCTAACATCGAACTTTTCTGATAAATCATTTTCAATTAGTCTCTGGCCAAACTCAAGTTCTTTATTCCAAATACTTTTCCTTATTTCATTTGCTACAAGTTCACCGAGTGACTCTTGTTTGATTGGATCATCCATTTTAACCGAAATTCTCTCCTTTCAAAGTTGACATTACTCTGACGGTAAAATATACAGCTTCCATCTCGTCGATTGTCGACAATAATTAAGTGTAGTGTAATATTATTTATTTTACTTTGTCAATATCCTCTTTTTTGCTACACGTTCATTTTCTGCCAAACAATTGGATTGATCAAAGTGGGTGGTTTTTCACCATTTAGACCAGCAACAAGGTTTTTAGCAGCTAGTTCAGACATTTTTAACTCTGTTTCATAGGTTGAAGAACCAATGTGGGGAAGTGTAACAACATTTTTCATGTTTAATAATGGGTTGTCATGTTCTACAGGTTCTATTTCAAAAACATCGAGTCCTGCTGCAGCAATCTCACCACTTTTTAATGATTCAATAAGATCTTTTTCTATAATGGTTTTCCCCCGAGACCCATTAATAAAAATGGCCGACTTTTTCATAAGTTGAAACTCCCTTCGACCAATAAGGCCTTTTGTTTCTTCCGTTAATGGAGTAATTAGTACAACGAAATCAGATTGTTTTAGTAATTCATCCAAATCACAATAAACAGCATTATATTTCGCTTCAGCTTCTGGCTTTTTCGTACGGCTATTGTATAAAATATTCATATTAAATCCAAGATTAGCACGCTGTGCAATCGCTTGCCCTATTCTTCCCATTCCAATAATACCTAATGTTTTATGATGCACATCTACTCCGTAATGTTCTGATTCTAATGCTTTGTTCCATTGTCTTGATTTAACATAATGGTCTAACTCCGGGATTCGTCTTGCGGTAGAGAGTAATAGACCAAATACAGTATCGGCAACGGTATCTGTTAAAACATTGGGTGTATTTGTTACCATAATGTTTCTTTTTGTTAATTCTTCTATATCTAAATTATTATAGCCAACGGAAACATTGCTTACAATTTTCAAATTTGGTGCATTTTCTAATAGTTCTTTATCAACTTCTAATTCTAATCCAATTAGCCCTTCCGTTTTTTCCAAGTAATTTAAGAATTCTTTATCGGTTTTAGTATTTATATTTTTAAAAAACTTAACATCATATTTACTTTTAAGTTCTTCTAATACGGGTTTCTCCACTCTGTTATAAGCAATAATCCTTTTTTTTATCAAATAAATCCCTCCATTTTCCATACATTGTCGACAGCCAGCAAACTAACCACTTTTAAAATAACCACAATTTTCGCAATTGTCAAAGTTATTTGGAAATTTAAAGAATGTGTATAAAGTTCTAGTACTAAAAATTTGGTTGTTGGAGTAGATTATCTAGTAAGCTATGTATCTAAATAATGATGTTAATTCCGGGTGATGTAATTATTACAGGAACTTCTTTTGGGAGTGGGTCCGGTAAATCCATATGACCCAATAGCAGTTCGTATTATCGGTGAATTAAGAAAATAAAAATGTCGACAATCGACTAATTGAATTTGTGAGAAACTAAATTTTTGATCCAGATTCGCATCAAAATGAAAGCGCATACTCCGGTGAAAACTTGGATTACTAGATTACTAACGGATATTATTCCAAGTACCTTCTACAAGGTACTAAATGTAATAATATTTTGTACACAAAAAATCAAAGATTTATTAAAGGGGGCGAAGATACCGTATACTTTTTGTTTGTTGAAAATACGTTATTCTACTTAGTTGGGAGTTCGAATGAAGGATAGGTTTGCTATTGAAGGTAATACGAATATAACTATAAATTTTTAAAGGGGATATGAATATGTTGAAAAAAGGTTTATATTTTTTATTCTTAGCTTTTGCAGCTTTATCATTAGTAGCATGTTCTGGCAACGCAACCTCAACATCAAGTGATGATTCCGATGCTTCAAAAGGAAGCGCAAGTAATACTAAAAAAATCAAAATCCAGGCAGCTCATGATGTTTCTACAGAAACTACCCAACATAAAGCATTTTTGGAATTTAAGAGGCTGGTTGAAGAAAGATCAGATGGAAGAATAGGAGTAGATATTTACCCTGATGGTCAGCTAGGTGGAGAAAGAGAAATGATAGAAAGTACACAGGCTGGAAATATTCAGATGTCATCTCCTTCAGTTGGGGTACTTGCAAACTTCTCTTCCGCACTACAAATATTTGATTTTCCATTTATTTTTAAAGACACAGAGACAGCACATAAAGTTGTTGATGGGGATTTTGGCCAAGATTTATTAAAAGGATTAGAAGAAAGCGGACTTGTTGGCTTGAATTATGGTGAACTAGGTTATAGACACTTATCCAACAAAAAAGGTGAAATCGTAAGTCCAGCGGATATCCATGGTCTGAAAATTCGTACGATGGAAGTCCCTATGCATATCGCATTTTGGAAAGAGGTAGGAGCGAATCCAACACCTTTAGCTTTCACTGAAGTGTTTACAGGTTTATCTCAAGGTGTGGTAGATGGTGTTGAAAACGTTCTAGGACTTATACATTCTGGCAAATTCCACGAGGTTAGCAATTATATTACAACAACAGGGCATATTTACGATCCTGAAATATATATCATGAATAAAGATTTCTTTAATGGACTTTCTAAAGAAGATCAAGAGATCATCCAAACATCTATAAATGATACAGTTACGTATTTAAGAGAATTAAATAGTGACCTTGATGCTAATCTAAGAACTTTGCTTGAAAAGGAAGGTGCCGTCTTTAGAGACCTATCTGATGAGGAGTATAATGCATGGATTGAGGCTTCCATACCATTTTACCAAAAAAATGCAGATAAAGTTGATAAACAAAAGTTAATCCAATTACTTGAAGCTGCAGAAAATGATAAATTCCTTGATGTTATAAAATAATACTTAATTAGAATTTGCACCCAGAACTAAGTGATTATATTTTATCTTAGTCACGGATTTCTGGGTGTAATTTAATTTTAAAATGTGTATAAGGAGACAAAATTAATGAAACTTTATAAACATTTGGATGACCATATTGAAACGTATCTGTCAGCGAGTTTATTAATCTTCTTTTCATTTTTATGCTTTTTGCAAGTTGTCATGCGTTATGTCTTTAACGAGTCATTGACATGGTCAGAGGAATTATCAAGGTACGCTTTTGTTTGGTTTGTTTATACAAGTGCAGCCTATGCCGTAAAATACCAGCGACATGTAAAATTTAGCTTTTTAGTTCATTTACTCCATAGAATTTCTCCAATTTATAGTCAACTCCTTATAATAGTAGCTTTATTTTGTTGGATAGCTTTTCTAATATTTGTAGACTTCTATAGTGTTCAAACAGTTGTTAATCAGTTCAAGACGGGACAGGTATCTCCAGCCAACCAAATTCCAATGTATATCGTATATCTCGGATTACCCATAGGAGCTTTATTAATGACATATCGAGTTACCCAACATATCATAAATGGCTTTAAGGAACTAAAAACCTTAAATGAAAGCCGTTAATTTTACAGGGGGGTGAAAGCATGGCTACTCTGATTTTATTTGGGAGTTTTATTATTTTAATGATTCTTAGTGTTCCTATTGCATTTGCACTTGGTATTTCATCGATTTTAACTTTACTCATCACTGAAAAAATGCCATTGCAATTTATTGCACAAGGGTTGTTTACTACAGTAGATTCTTATGCTTTAATGGCAGTACCATTATTTGTATTTGCAGGTTTAATTATGGAACATGGAGGGCTCTCCAGACGATTGATTGATGTTGCAAAGTCATTTGTTGGTCACCAAACTGGTGGACTTGCCGGAGTTGCAATATTAGCTTGTACCGTTTTTGCAGCCCTTAGTGGATCAGGTCCAGCAACGGTTGCAGCTATCGGGGGAATTATGATTCCAGCAATGGTAAAAGAAAAGTATGATCCCGGATTTAGTTCGGGAGTAGTTGCTTCAGCTGGAACCCTTGGAATTATTATTCCACCAAGTATACCTTTGATTATCTATGGTATCACTACAAATACATCTATTGGTGATTTATTCATTGCAGGTGTCATACCA
>JAEWMK010000154.1 GCA_023457235.1 Bacillota bacterium | reverse complement strand
GTTATAGTTTCATTTTCGGTTGCTTCATTATTGTCTACAGTTAGAGTTTCGTCACCTGTCCCGACGTCATCAGCAATTTCTTCGTCAGTGTCATCTACAGCTTGTTCTGTTTCATTTGGCTCTTCCTGTGCTACATTCGCCTGTTCAGAATCCCCGGAAAAAATATTAATGATGCCGATGATCAGAACAATTCCGATAATAGCAACAATACCAGTCATGATTAATTTAATCTTTCGTTTTTTTGCCCTGTTTTGAAAACGCGGGCCTTCATATAAATCCTTGAAATCGTATTTCATATTTTGTCCCCCACTTTTAAGTCAAATGTATATCACCTCGTATTCTACCATTATTTTGGATAGCCTAAAAGTAATTTCACTTTTTTGTATCCCATTCATATAGTTTTTTTATAACTATTTCGACTATGTCATTTGTTTTCGCTTCTGATTCTTTTACATCCAAATCGACAACTACTAATGCATATTTGGGTTGTTCAATCGGAAAATAGGCTGCAAACCATTTGTTAACTAACCCATTTCGTCCCGTTTCAGCTGTTCCGGATTTACCTGCAATGGTGTATGGCAAAGCTTTAAAACGCTCCCCTGTGCCGGATTGAACAACACCTTTTAGCAGGTTTTGGAGCTGCTCAGACGTGTAGGAAGAAAGCCCCTCCCCCTCAAGGGTTTGTTTCGGAAAAGCAAATAATGTAGTTCCATTTTTATACTGAACTTCAGATACCGCCCTTACTTGTTTCTTTTGTCCTCCTCTGGCAATTGTAGCCATCATATTAGCAACAGCCAAAGGACTTACCCGAACTTCCTTTTGCCCGATCGCTGTTTGATTGACAGCCTTCTTTACATTTTTATCTTTTTCATCCCCCCATACTCGGCCTACACGCTCTTCTGGAAATTGCATGAAGCGATTAAAATGAAAAACATCCCCATGCCAACCGACCCGGCCAATAAGGCCAAGTTTCTCGGCATAATCCTCCATATACGTAGGATTACGAACGATGATTTCCTCAGCTAACTTGGCAAATGTATAATTACAGCTTTTTGCAAAGCTGTCCTCAAAATTAAGCGGTCCCAGTTCACGATCGTTGCGGGCTTCACCGTATAAATTCAAATCACAATTAAACATTCTTCCCCGGACCTTCACATTATTTCCTAATACGGCAGCAGCTGTTACGATTTTAAAGACAGAACCAGGTATTTGTGGCTGTATCATTTCGTTAACTCCACCAGCATCTGCAAATGGATTTTCTTCGTTCATTTGGGGCCTGCTGACAATAGCTAAAACATCACTCGTTTCAACATCTAGTAATACTAATCCGCCCTTTTTCATTCCCAGATCATCAATCGCTTGTTCTGCAATAATTTGAAGTGGTTTGTTTAATGTAGTTTTTATCGATGTCGGGTAATATGGGTTAGCCGGTGCTGTATATTTAACCTCAAGCCCGAATAAAGGGCCTCCTAACTGATCAACATGGTACAACAGCTTCGATTCACCTTCTGGAAGGAGAAATTCATCGAAAGCCCGCTCAAGTCCAGTTATACCGATCTCTGTGTCTGTCGAAACAAGACCAATCTCTAATTTTTCTTTATACCTTTTTTCGATCAATTCTTTGTTTTGGCGAACCAAACCGATTAAGTGCTCTGCCACGATTTGATTCGTATTAACCTGTTGATATAAAGCAAACACTCCCGGAATTTTTAAGTCATTAATCTGCTTCTGCTGTTCTTCCGTTAATTTAAGCGGATACTTTCCGCCATAAGCAAATGGAGCCTTGGCTTGGTTAACCTCAGCCAATAAATACTGTTCAGGAATTCCAGTTATTTGGGCTATTTTTGCCGATGGCCAGTCCATCCCTTTTAAAAACGGAAATAGGACGAGGCTTGGGTAATAATCATTTGTAATCGCCTCACCATTTCGATCGATAAACCGGCCTCTTCCATCATCTAATACAATCGATTGCGTCCTTTGCTTAATGCTTGCTTGTATTAAGTTGACATGGTGTTTTGAAAAAGACTCAGTTTGAATAAGCTGTATTTGCGCCAGCCTTCCAATCAAGCCCATAAAAATAATCATTATTATGGTAATAATAAATATTGCTCTTCTTTTTATTTTCATAAAAAAACACCTCATCATCATTTTTGACGAGGTGTAAATTATTAAACATTCAATAATTTATTTTACATCTTTAATGCGAACTTTTATTTCGCCGCCAGGTGTTTGAACGACAACTTCATCACCAACATGGCGTCCTAAAAGGCTAACTGCCATTGGGGAATCGTTTGAAATTTTTCCTTCAAACGGATCTGCTTCTGCGCTACCAACTATTGTATATTCTTCTGCTTCATCTTCACTGCCATCAGACATGATTTCGGCAAAAATTACTTTTTTACCTAATGATACAGTTGTTGAATTTTCATCTGATTCGATAATGACAGCATTACGAATCATTTTTTCTAAAGTTGAAATTCTTGATTCTACAAATGCTTGATCATCCTTTGCAGCATCATACTCGGAGTTTTCTGATAAATCCCCAAATCCTCTGGCAATTTTAATACGTTCAACAACTTCTTTTCTTTTTTCTGACTTTAAATACTCTAATTCCTTAATTAACTTTTCTTTTCCTTCTTCAGTCATATAATAGCTTTTTTCTTCTGCCATATCCCTTCGCTCCTTTAAATTCCTTCATTTATCATTATGTACATCGGTAAAAGTATAATAATTATATAAAGCCCCCATAACTTTATATATACTTTTAATATCCTATTACAAATTTTGCATTTCATCAACAATTGTTTGGATTTTTGTTACCAATAAATCGATGGCAACATCATTCTGGCCGCCTTCCGGTATGATTAAATTGGCATATCTTTTGGTCGGTTCAATGAATTGAAGATGCATCGGTCTGACAACGCTTACATACTGTTCAATTACTGAATCAATTGTACGTCCACGTTCTTTAATATCCCTTAGTATTCTACGAATGATTCGGATATCAGCATCTGTATCAACGAAAACCTTAATATCCATAAGATTCCGTAATCGTTCATCTTCAAGGATTAGGATCCCTTCCAATATAATTACATTTTTCGGTAAGACCAGAATTGTCTCACTTGACCTTGTATGAAGACTGTAATCGTAAACAGGCTTCTCAATTTGTTCGTAATTGAGAAGCTGTTTAACATGTGTAATAAATAGATCATTATCAAATGCAAGTGGATGATCATAATTCGTTGTCAATCTTTCTTCAAATGGCATATAACTTTGGTCTTTATAATAATAGTCCTGTTCAAGCACTAATATGTTTTCATTTGAAAATTTTTCATAAATAGCTCTCGTTACAGATGTCTTTCCTGAACCAGAGCCGCCAGCTATACCAATGACGATTGGCTTTTTCATTAGATCTCCTTTCGCATCATGTTGTACCTGTACACCGGCTTATCCACTTTAAATTTCACGATTTGTAAAGGATGTCGTGCGGCATCAAGCTCATTGCCTTCTTCATCCCAAACCTTATCAATAACAATTTTGAAATTCTCAATTTCCGGACCAAAAAACTCTACTTCATTTCCTGGTCTAAAGTGGTTCCGTTGCTGTAGGGTCACCATTTGTGTTTCTGGGTTATAGTCTAACACCATTCCCACAAAATCATAGGTTGTCTTTTTGCTATGATTTCCAAACAATTGCTCTTTATACCCTGGAACTCCTTCAAAAAACGCAGGCGCTGTCTCACGGTTGGCACATTTATCAAGTTCATCCAGCCACTCTTGTTTAATTGTAAAATGATCAGGATCAGCGCAATATGCATCAATTACTTTACGATAGACACTGACAACTGTTGCAATATAGTGAATTGATTTCATTCTGCCTTCTATTTTTAAGCTGTCAACCCCAAGTTCAATTAACATTGGAATTGATGAGATTAAATTTAAATCTTTTGCACTCATAGCAAAGGCCGGATCACTTTCCGCAAATTGAGGTGCTTCCACTATATTTCCTTCATTCGTTTCGAGCTTATATAAGTCATAGTCCCAACGACAGGACTGACAGCAGCCGCCTCGATTAGAGTCACGGGCAGTCATATGATTACTTAACGTACAACGGCCGGAATAAGCGATACACATCGCCCCGTGAATAAATGTTTCAACCTCAATATCGACTTTCTCTTTAATTTCCCTAACTTCTTCGGCACTAGTTTCACGGGCCAATACAACCCGCTCAAGGCCTTCCTCTTTCCAAAACTGGGCCGCTTTCCAGTTGGATAGTGATTGTTGGGTACTCAAATGGGTCTCTAACTTCGGTGCAACCCGTTTACTTGTTTCGATAATAAGAGGGTCCGCAACGATGATACCCGCGACACCAGCACTCTCAACCCCTTTTAAATATTCTTCCAACCCAGCGATATTTTCGTTATGAGCAATAATATTCGTTGTAACATAGATTTTTGCACCATACTTATTTGCAAATTGAACGCCTTCGGCCATTTCCTCATGCGAAAAATTATCAGCGTTTGAGCGTAAACCATATTCTTGTCCGCCAATAAATACGGCATCAGCACCATAATGAACGGCAATTTTTAACTTTTCTAAGTTGCCGGCAGGAGCAAGGAGTTCTGGCTTTTTAACGATGACACGCTTGCCGTCGATGATTTTTGATATTTTATCAGCTGTAATTGCCACTCTTAACATTCCTTTCTTTATGGAACATGGGGACGGTTCTCATGTTCCACATGTTTCAGTTTATCCAATAGAGAATGAAATGGAACATGAGAACCGTCCCCATGTTACACCCATTCATCCTCCTAGTATACGGTCTCCTTGTAGAAGAAGCCTGTATCCAACGGACGATTTGGCGGCTGGATTGCTTCTATATCAGCTACCAATTGATCTTTAATTTCCTCATATTGATCTCGGGTCTCCACACATAAATCGATGGCCTTGCGATATTTTTTCGTAACTTCAACAATATACTCTGATGATTTTAGTAAGCCTTCAATTTTAAAACTATCGATGCCCGCATCAATCAATTCCTCTAGTTCATCAATAATACAAATATCGTTCGGACTCATGATATGTGTTCCATTTTCATCTTCAAAGATTGGATATTTATTATCACGTTCTTTATCGTGAAGGTACATTTGGTCCTGTTGAGATCGATTTTCTATCTTCATGCTCTTTCCTTGGAACTCATAATAGTTGCCAATTAGTGAACGCTTTGATTGAAACATCGATGTCATCCCATGTACTTGGATTTCAATTTCAACTTCTGCATTTTCTTTTATTTCAACAATAGCATCCATATTAAGTTCACGTGCTAATACAGAGCGTTTTGCCCCTTTACGGCCCCAATAATTACATGTGTAATAGTTTGTTGCGAGCGTTTCCGTGCTCCAATGCATTTTCATTTCCGGTGCAACTTCTCTAACTGTCATCAACACAGCCGGATCGCCAAACACAATGGCATCGGCTTTTGAATCACTTACAAACTTGATGTAATCCTTCAATTCTTCAATTTTCTCATTATGGAAAATAGCATTAACTGCAACATAAGCTTTCAAATTATTTTGATGAGCCAACTCTATCGCAGCTTGCAAATCCTCTCTATTAAATTCCCCTGCTAAGCGTAAACCATAGCGCTGCTCTCCGATCATTACAGCATCTGCTCCAGCTTCAGCAAGAAGTTCTATATCCTTTACGCTTGTGGGTGTTACTAATAATTCTGTTTTTTTCATTTTCTTCACCTCTTACGGCTAATGGCAATACCATCACCAACAGTCAATATTGTAGTATCGAATTCGGGATGATTCATTAACCATTTGTTATATCCTTTTATCTTTTCCACTAAACTCTTATGTCGTCGATCCTCAATATTATTTTTTGCAACTAAACCTCTGAATAAAATATTATCGGAAAAAACAACACCATTTTGACTAAGCATCGGGCTATATAATTCGAAAAAACGAGTATATTGCCCCTTTGCAGCATCTATAAAAATACTATCAAACGGACCATTTTGGCCAACCTGTTCACCTGTTTCAAGTGCATCCCCGAAGATCACGGTTATTCGCTCTTGTAATTGCATTTTTTCGATGTTTTCGATCGCTTTATCATAACGAATTTTATCGCGCTCAATCGTTACAATACGTACATTAGGTAATGCTTTTGCCATTCGGATTGCCGAATAACCAATAGCCGTTCCAACCTCGAGAATAGACTTCGGTTGTACGAGTCTTAAAAACTGAAGCATCGCTTCGATTCCAACGAGCTCCATGATCGGAACACCATGCCCCTCAGCATATTTCTCTATTTCTACTATGGCAGGTTCTCTATCAGGAACCAGGCTTTCTATATATTCAGTTACGTCACTAGGGACAAACAAGTATGAAGACCTCCTACTAAATCAAATACACCTATTCAAAAATGCGCCTCAGGATATTTTATCACAACAAGAGGGGGAATGCTAATTGAACAGCTTGCTCGTCCAATCCACATTCCCCTTTAGAAAAGCGCAAGCGCCTTGTTCATCGCCGTACAAACTGGAGGGGACAACGACAGCGATAAAGGAAACTTGAATTGCGTTAGCAATTCTTAGTTGACTTATCGTAGGGAGGAGTCCTGAAGTTTGCTAGGCGATAGGCGCTGGAGCTAGACAACTGTTGAATATACTTTTTAGGATTCTTTAAATTCATTCCACTCTTGCTTATACTTATTCTTAATATTATTATGTTCATTTAATGTTGTTGTAAAGATCGTTTCACCGTTAGGTCGCGAATAAAAATACAAGTATTTACCATCGGCAGGGTTTACTGCAGCTGCCATCGATATTTCACCCGGACTGGCAATTGGACCCGGTGGCAGACCAGGATGTTTATACGTATTATACGGTGAGTCTACCTTTAAGTCATCATATGTGATTCCAACTTGATGCTTGCCCATAGAATACAAGACAGTAGGGTCTGTTTGTAGAGGCATACCTTTTTTGATACGATTATAGAAAACAGATGAAATTTTTTCACGGTCTCCCTTTTCAGTTGCTTCCTCTTCAATTAAAGAAGCCATCGTCATAAACTCATGAACGGAAAGATCGTTTTCTTCTATTTGCCCTAAATAGGATGATACTATTTCCTCTGTTTTTGAGAGCATATCTTCAATAATATTTTCTAATTTCGGATCGTCCTCATAATATTCAAATGTTGCTGGAAATAGATAACCTTCTAATGGGTGACGTATCTTAGCATTTAAAATATCATCTGATAAAATCGTCGGGTACTTTTTAATTAAGGTTTTAATATATTGTTTGTCATCAAGTTTTTTGAGGATCTCTGCCTCTGAATAATTTGTCTTTTTCGAAATAATTGTTGCAATTTCTTCAAGCTGCTTTCCTTCCGGAATTGTAATTGTAAATAAAGGCTCTTTCATAACCTTACCTGTTTTTAATTGAGCAATAATATCGCTAAATTCCATCGATGGACTTAAGTTATAATCGCCCGCTTGAAATCCCGATTCATTTTTAAATTTCACATAATAGCGAAAGACTGTACTATTTTTAATAATGCCGTTTTCTTCAAGGGTGTTCGCGATACCTCTTACGGACGAACCAATTGGTATCGTCACTTTCGTTTCTGACTTGTCCGTTGCATCAACCGGCTCCAACGCTGATTTTATATAAAAATATCCAAAAATTGCTGTACCAATTATAATTAGCGAGACAACTGTAAAAATAGTCGCTACTATTTTGCGAACTAAGCGTGCTTCCTGCTCACGTTCTGAAAGTTTTGCTTTGGAATCTTTTTCTTTTGTTCTACCCAAAAATGCCCCTCCTTCCTATCCGTATTATTATACTATATATACAACAAATTTCGAGTAATTTTTTGTAAAAACGCTAAAAAAGGCGCACCATTAGCTGGTACGCCTTTTTGTAATTAGACTACTCTATATTATTCTTCGTCCTCATCCTGCTCTGAAAAGGTATTTAACATCTCTTCAACGATATCCCATTCCTCATCAGTTTCGATAGGGAAAAGAGCAAGGTCCTCTTCGTCTTCACCATCTTCAAAACGGAAGGCAAATACTTAAACTTCTTCGTCTTCGTCGCTAGCGCCGACAGGCTCTAATACCATATAGGATTTGCCTGTTTCCTCTACGTCAAACGTAAATAAAACTTCAAATAGATGCTCTTCACCGTTTTCATCTGGAATAATAATACGTTCTTTTTCTTCTTTAGCCATTAGTTTCCACTCCTTATTGTTTACTATCAAGGTATCCTTGCAAAATCATGACAGCTGCCATTTTATCGATTACTTTTTTTCGTTTCTTACGACTGACATCACCACTTAGTAGGATTCGTTCAGCAGCCATAGTTGATAGTCTTTCATCCCAAAGAACTACCTCAATATGAAATTTCTTTTTCAAAAGTTCAGCAAATTCCAGGCAAGCTTCACCACGCGGACCTACTGTTCCGTTCATATTTTTTGGAAAACCAACAACTATCTTTTCAGGATTATACTCATTAATAAATGTCTTAATCCGGTCAAGCCCATAATCATTTTGATCTGCATCTATTTTAATTGTCTCAATACCTTGTGCGGTCCAACCTAGTTCATCGCTGACAGCAACACCGATCGTTTTTGTACCTACATCTAAGCCAATCACTCTCATTAGTTTGTGCCTTCCCGATGAGTCTCTAAATAGGATTTCACTAATTCTTCAATTAATTCGTCCCTTTCAAGTTTGCGAATGATATTTCGTGCATCCTTGTGGCGTGGAATATAGGCAGGGTCGCCCGAAAGTAAATAGCCTACTATTTGGTTAATCGGATTATAACCTTTTTCCTGTAAGGCTTCGTATACTGTAAAAAGTACATCCTTCACATTTGTATCAATTGGCTCTTCTTGAAAATTAAATCTCATCGTATTATCCAGTGAGCTCATCCTTGACACCTCCGTTCTAGAAGTGAGTGAGAGATAATTCTCTCACCCTTTTCCATGTCTATAAGACCATTGTACACTATATTGCTATTATTACGAAATAGATTTCATCCACTCTTCCGCATAATTTAAGGCATCTACTAGTTGTTCAGGATTTTTACCACCTGCTTGGGCCATATCTGGACGACCGCCACCGCCACCGCCACAGCGCGTGGCAACCTCTTTAATTAATTTTCCAGCATGATAGCCCTTTTCTATTAAATCCTTTGTTACCCCGGCTGTAAGGTTAACTTTATCATCACTTACTGCTCCAAGGATGATAACCGCCGAACCTAATTTTCCTTTTAAGTCGTCTACCATTGTACGAAGGCTATTCATATCTTTAACATTTACTTTTTTTGTAAGCAATTTTACTCCATTGATTTCTTTTACATCATTCACAAGGTTAGATGATTCAATATTGCTTAATTTTGCAGACAATGATTCGTTTTCACGCTGAAGTTGACGAATCTCACCATGTAATACTTCCACTCTAGCAGGTACATCTTTTAAATTAGTTTTTAATTTATTGGCAGCCTCTTTTAGAATATTGATTTGATCATTCATTAAAAGATAAGCACCTTGGCCAGTAACGGCTTCGATACGACGAGTTCCTGCACCGATACCAGATTCAGAAACAATTTTAAATAAACCGATTTGGGCTGAATTCGATACGTGACAACCTCCGCAAAGCTCTAAACTATAATCGCCAACTTTAACAACCCGAACAATATCTCCATATTTTTCACCAAATAGAGCCATTGCTCCCATTTCTTTTGCTTCTTTTATACCTTTATGAGATATTTCTACCTCAAGGCTATTCCAAATTTTATCGTTTACAATCGCTTCTACTTTATCCAGTTCCTCAGGCTTTACTTGTCCGAAATGCGAGAAGTCAAAGCGAAGACGGTCTGGAGATACTAAAGAACCAGCCTGTGCTACATGATTGCCCAGTACATCCTTTAATGCTTGGTGCAGCAAGTGAGTTGCCGTATGGTTTTTAATGATCGCATTACGTTTTACTTCATCAATTTTTGCTGTTACTTTCTCACCTTTAGTTAGAATACCTTTTTCAACAACAACAGAATGAAGATGCTGACCGTTTGGCGCTTTTTGAACGTCTTTTACACGCAGTGTAAGCCCGTCATTAACTAAGTATCCTTGGTCTGCAATCTGACCGCCTGATTCAGCATAAAATGGAGTCATATCTAAAATAATTTGGGCCTCATCACCAGTTTGTACATGCTCTACATAATCATTATTTTGTAAAACAACTTCAATTAGAGACTCTGCATCAGCTTGGTCATAACCGATAAATTTACTTTCAATCTTAATATCTCCAAGGACACCACCTTGTACCTGCATGGAACCTTCATCATGGCGGGCGCTACGAGCTCTCTCCCGTTGCTTCTCCATTTCTACATTAAAGCCCTCTTTGTCGATGGTCATGCCCTCTTCCTCGGCATATTCCTCTGTCAACTCATATGGGAAGCCATATGTATCATATAAACGGAAGGCATCTTCGCCAGGAATGACAGTGCTTCCTTGACCTTTCGCTTTTTTAATAACATCAGAAAGAATCGCTAATCCATCATGTAATGTTTCATGGAAGCGCTCTTCTTCATTTTTGACAACCTTTTGAATAAACTCAGTTTTTTCTTTTACTTCCGGATAGAAGTCAACCATAATTTCGCCTACTACCGGCACTAACTCAAACATAAATGGACGATTAATATTTATTTTCTTCGCATAACGAACGGCACGGCGCAGCAAACGACGTAATACATAGCCGCGGCCTTCGTTTGATGGAAGGGCACCATCACCAACTGCAAAAGTAACCGTACGAATATGGTCAGCAATTACTTTAAAGGCTTCGTCTTTTTCAGTGCTTTCATTATATTTTTGACCCGAAATTTCTTCCGTTGCCTTTATAATTGGCATAAACAAATCTGTATCAAAGTTGGTTGGCACTTCCTGCATGACAGAAGCTACACGCTCTAAGCCCATTCCTGTATCAATATTCTTCTTTGGAAGCGGCGTATAAGTATGATCCGGGTTATGGTTGAACTCTGAGAAAACTAAGTTCCAAATTTCAAGATATCTTTCATTCTCCCCACCTGGATATAACTCCGGGTCACTCGGATCATTGCCAAATGCTTCGCCACGGTCGTAGAAAATCTCTGTATTCGGGCCACTTGGACCTTCCCCAATATCCCAGAAGTTTCCTTCTATGCGAATGATTCTTTCCGCAGGGATGCCGATATCGTTTAACCAATAGTCATATGCTTCATTATCCTCAGGATGGATTGTAACCGATAATTTTTCAGGCTCAAGTCCAAGCCATTTCTCACTAGTTAAAAACTCCCATGCAAATTCAATCGCTTCTTTTTTAAAATAATCTCCGATTGAGAAATTACCAAGCATTTCGAAGAACGTATGGTGTCTTGCTGTTTTTCCTACATTTTCAATATCATTTGTACGGATCGACTTTTGAGCATTACAAATACGTGGATTCTCAGGAATAACACGTCCGTCAAAGTATTTCTTTAATGTCGCAACACCGCTATTAATCCACAATAATGATGGGTCTTCATGTGGAATTAGCGAACGGCTTGGTTCTACAGCATGTCCTTTTTCCTTAAAGAAATCGAGGTACATTTGCCGTATTTGCGCAGCAGTTAATTTTTTCATTTTTAAAATCCTCCTAAATATGTAAAATTAATTAATCAAATGCGCCTTGGCGTATTTGCGCCCAGATTTTTTCGAGCTTGCTCGAAAAACTACCTCTGAAAATCTGAGGCATCCACCGGAGGCTTTAACTTTATTCATTTGAATAAAGTTAATATACTGTCAAGCTCCAGCACCCAGCGACTCGTAAACTTCGCTAAACGGGCGCTTCCGCTTTTCTAATTAAAAAGCTCCCATCCCTACAGTAAACTGCAGGGACGAGAGCTATTATGTCCTCGCGGTACCACCCTGATTATGAAAATCCCTTCAAATCAAGGATTGTTCATCACCTTTCACTACCATAACGCGGTAATACGGCTTAGTTTTATCAAATGCGCCTTGGCGTATTTGTGCCCGGATTTTTTCGAGCTTGCTCGAAAAAGTACCTTTAAAAATCCGAGGCATCCGCCGGAGGCTTAACTTTATTCAGCCTGCTGAATAAAGTTACTAAGCACTCGGGAGTAGCGTTCGATTACTCTTCATTTAGAATTCCTTTCAGCCTAGGGAAACTCTTCTCTTTTTAAATGGGCTGTAATCTACTTCGTTCCGTCATCATTCGGTTATAAACAAAATATAGATAAACATTACTAAACTATTTTAGACAAATTCTGCTATGTTTGTCAAACGTTAATCGGTAGTTTCTTGCGTTTGTTTTTCGAAGTTAAGTTTTAAATGGGTAACCATCACTCGAAGAATGGCGAGAACGGGAACAGCCAGAATCAAACCGAAAACTCCGCCTATCTTTTCGCCGGCAAGTAAAGCTAAAATAATCACAACGGGGTGCATACGAAGGCTTTTCCCAACTATTAACGGCGATAGAATATTTCCTTCCAAAAATTGCAGAATGCCTATAATGATTGCAACAATTATCACCATTTTTATGGATATTGTCGAGGCTACAATGATCGTTGGCACAGCCCCGATGATCGGTCCAAAATAAGGGATAATATTTGTTACCCCAATAATACTACCTAATAATAGTGGATAACTCATGTCTGCAATCCAAAGTGACGCCGAGGCTACAACACCAATAATAATACAAACAAACAGCTGTCCCCTTATGTAATTGCCAAGTGATTCATCAATGTCTTTTAACAGCTCGATCCCTGCTCTTCTCCACTTTCTTGGTGTCATATACCATGCCGCTTTTTTAAATAAGCTAATATCTTTTAACAGATAAAATACAATTAACGGTATAAGGGCAATAAGTACTAGGGAATTTAGTAGTCCTTTTAAAAATATCATAATAGATGAAATAAATTGGTTCACTGCAGTTTCAACACCGCTAATCCCTTGTTCAATACGTGTATGAATTTCTTCCGGAAAATTCTTCGTTTGTAAATCGATTTCTTCAATCCAAGTGCGGTATGTATTCATTAAATAAGGAAGATTTTCACTTAAATCCTTTAATTGTTTAATTATTTGTGGGAACAGTTTATAAAGACCAAAACCGATTCCCCCGAAAAACAATAAATAAATCCCTAAAATTGCAACTGTTCTAGGAATTCCCCGGTTATGAAGTCCTTCTACTATCGGAAGCAATAAATAGGTGATAAAACCAGAAATAAGAACTGGCATAAAAACGGTTAAAATGATCCGGTAAATGGGTTCCCAAATTGGAGTCAGCTTAAGAAATACGAAAATGCACAAAAAGACGATTAATAATGTAGCGGCCCGTATTAACCATTTATAACTACGGGAAAATCCCATAAAAACCTTCGCTCCTTCAAAAAAAGGCTGAGGATTTAGCCTCAGCCCTTACACATCATTTATTTTTTAATAAATAGCCTTGGAGATGCGTTTTCGCATTCTCTTCATTGTCCTGCTATCTAAATCAAAGTTCTTCCCTTTACTCATACTATAAGCGGCTGCACCAATTCCTAAAGCTAACAGTGATGTCATTGTTTTATTCATAAGAATCGTCACCCCTAGAAGAAAGTTTACATTTCCAAACGCAAATCCTCTTCCGAAAAAAGATCATCTAATGAACTGAGTGTACCGTCTTCTTCCACTTGATGGGTAAAGAAACGATCTTTGTTTACTGATAATTCGATAAAGCAGTTCCAGCAATAATATTGGTTCACACCGATCTTTCCAATATCTTTACTGGCACAATTAGGGCACTTCATCATAGGGTACTGTCACTCCTCTTTCCTTACAACAGGTATAATTTATTTATATATTTTCGTTTTCTTTTAGATCAACGATCACGACATTTTCACCGATAGTTAAAGGGTTTCTTGAATTAAAAATCTTTCGACCTTCTGTCATATCGGCAAAAAACCCGTCTGTAACTTCATACCCTACAATGGTTCCCAATTCTTCTTTAAAATATACATCTTCTACCAATCCAAGCTTTTCACCTTCGCTTGTCATTAAAGGTTTACCGATTATTCGGTCTTGGCCGTTTTCGAGAAAATGCATTCCCATCAACTTTTGGGTCATATGCTCTTGTTCCTGTTTATTAGCTAACATGATCCCGTCATCTCCAAAAGAGGAAATCTGTGAAAGAGGTATGAGTTTATTTTTTTTCAATAGCCCTTTTGTATCCATCATTAACCCATTAACAGTACCCTTTTTATCAATACAAAGATCCAATACTTTTCCAAGTTCCTTCCCAGAACTTATGTCATAAACTGGTAAGCTTTTTATCGACGAGAACGTTCGCATAAGGACCCCACCCCTCGAACATTCATACACTCGAGTCAACCGCATCAACGGGTCAACTCATACTTATATTGCGGAGTTTACATAAAATCATACGGAGATAATGTTTCCATGTTTTCATTTCCAGGTTCGTCGGCATCTTTGACTTCTGGACCCTCAAACCGCTCAATTATTTTCTCCGCCAATGTCGTTTGTCGTAAACCTTCATCTTGACGCAACACACCATTTCTTAATGCGTCCTCTTCCCCGCATAAAATTAAATAATCTTTACTACGGGTAACAGCCGTGTATATTAAATTTCTCCTTAACATCCGGTAATAGCCTTTCACTATCGGCAAGATAACAATCGGAAATTCACTACCTTGTGATTTATGGATAGAACAGCAATAGGCATGGGTGATATTGTTTAAATCCTGTCTTGTATACAAAACCTCGGTTCCTTCATAGCTAATAATGATTTGATCCTGCTTCTCCACATTTTCTCTTGAGTAAATGATGCTTATAATTTCACCAATATCCCCGTTAAATACATTGTCATCAGGTTGATTCATGAGCTGCAGTACTTTATCTCCGACACGGTACACTATTTCACCGAACAAAAGCTCGCGCCGCCCATCAGCTTTTGGATTAAACAAATCTTGCAGCATTTTATTTAAAGCATCTATACCGGCAGAGCCTCTATACATTGGAGCAAGCACTTGAACATCCTTAGCGGTATACCCTTTTTTCAGTGCATTGGCACTAACCTGGCGAACGACATCCAGCACTTGGTCTTGTTTACATTTAAAAAAGGCTCGGTCCACTTTAGGTTTAGCTATATCCTCAGGAATTACACCAACCTTCATACTGTGTGCTAAATCTATGATTGACGAGCCTTCAGATTGACGATAAATATCAGTTAAACGAACAACGTCAATCTTTTCAGTACGAAGCAAATCCTTTAGCACCTGACCAGGTCCAACAGAAGGTAATTGATCCTCATCTCCAACAATGATTACCTGAATTTTCTGAGGCAACGCCTTAAATAACTGATTGGCAAGCCACACATCAACCATCGAAAATTCATCAATAATGACGAGCTTCCCATCAATCGGATTATCTTCGTCGTGACTGAAGCCTTCGGAACCATTCCAACCAAGAAGTCGATGAATGGTTACAGCCGGAAGACCGGTGGATTCTGTCATTCGTTTTGCCGCTCTTCCTGTAGGAGCGCAAAGGACAATAGGGAAGCTGTCAGCCTTATCATAGTCTTTAGGATTTAAGGAACACCCGTGCAACTCCGAATAGATTTCGACAATCCCTTTAATAACAGTCGTTTTTCCAGTGCCTGGACCTCCGGTTAAAATCATTAATGGAGAAGAAATCGCGGTCTGAATTGCTTTTTTCTGTGAAGGTGCATATTGGACCTTTAATCTTTCCTCCAAACTTCCAAGTGCCTTTAAAAATTCAGATTCAGGAAATTGTTCAGTAAACTCACTCTGCTCCGTAATTTTCTTTAAGCTTGTAACTAAGTCCTTTTCGGAAAAATAAAGCGATGGCAGATAAACTCTGTCCTCTTCAATGATAATTTTTCCTTCTTCACCGAGACCAATTATTTCCCGAGAAATGTCGATTTCTGAAACATTATTCGCTTTTGCTTTTTCGTTAATTAATTTATAAACTTGTAATAAAAAGGGCTCCAACTTTAAATAAACATGACCCTCCTGTAGAGATTGCTGGTTTAAAATATAGATACAACCTGCGCGGATCCGGTCCGGATGATTACCGGATATACCAAGTGCCTGACCTAAATC
>JAEWMK010000153.1 GCA_023457235.1 Bacillota bacterium | reverse complement strand
CTGGCTATCATCTTCATTTGCAATAAATTCAATCCATTTTGCTAATCGATCCCGGGGATTAATCTTTCCACTTTTTAGGAATATATTAAACTTTTTTAATTCAATGAAATGTACGCTAATTAGATCCGGGTAGATAATACCCGTCTTTTTCTCCGTTAGGTGATAAATGCTGTGGTAATTTTCTTGGCTAAAGTAATTAAAGTTGAGTAGATTGATCATTGTGGTTTTTCGAAGTTTTTTATAATCATCACCTTCATTTAGCTGTTCGGTGATCATTTTTGCACAATAGAATAATGTTCGTTTATCCATATTATATTGATTTTCTAGCTGCATTTCAATGTTGACCACACCGATTCCAGGAATTTGCGCTCTAATATCTAGTATGGAAGCCTTATCTGAAAGATGTTGTTTGTTAAAGTGAGGATTTTGCAAATGAACATTGGAGATGCTTTGATCTTCCGGAACATCGAAAATATCGTTTAAAAAGTTAACAAGCAGTTCTTTTGAGTGTTTGTTTTCACTCCCGAGTAGCAGTTTGAAGACAAAATCATTTTTTGGAAGTAGCCAAAGAGGAAGACTAGATGTTTCTGTGTCCTTCATTAAGTTTTATACTCCTTTCGTGGTTGGGGATTGGGAGATTATAAAATAATTAAAATATGTAATGCATCTAAATTGAAGAATTTGATTAGTTATCAATTTCCCTTGGTTTAGTATTCGACATTTATTTCAAAAATCTTGCATTTTTTGTTATATTTATTCACTAATGAACCAGACTTCCCGACCCTGCGGCCCATTCAGTATCTTTAACGGCTTCAGAGTTTTCGAACGTCAAATCAGTTATTCTGTCTTCATCTTTTCTTCCCAGCAAATCATTTAAAAATGCGATTGTAATGTGCTTTCGACTTGGTTGTCCAAATAATTGTTTAAACATAAAATCAACTTTTAAGTCGAGGTATTCTTTTGACAAGGGAATCATCCTTTCGGGGAGTTTTGGAAATCACTTTGAGGAGTTTTGAAAACTTCTAATTTAAAAACATGCAGGCAGAGATAGGATAAAAAGCAACAGTGAGTAGTTGATATATTTCGAAGAATTCGTTTGTTTTAAAACCTCTTGAACAAATATTCGACATTTTTTATAATTTCCTGCTTATCTTTAATAATAATTTTTCATTCAACAATAGGTCCCATTGATACCTACTCTCATGTGTTACCAAATATGTAAAAATAAGTTAGCAAACAGCAACTGTGACTGTTCGCTAAAAATATGCATACCCTTCATTTTTGGGGAACTTACTAAGTTGTTTTCCGATCTGTTTTAATCTATCAAAAAATTCTTTCTTACTACATGAAAAAAGTATGTCTAATTGACGGTAGAATGCTTGTAGTTAAATAATTAAATATAGTGATACTGATTTGTAGTAACTCACCCTTCATTTTTTGGCAATTCAAAACAAGCACTTTTTATTCAAATCGTTCATTTTCTTGTCTTTCCATTTTCAATTCATTTTCTCTTTGTCGACAAATAGTTTTTTTAAATTTTTCCTCTTCTTCGGACGCCCATCCTGCAATTACCAGGTTGCTATGCTTTTTCAATGATGTAATTAAGCACAGGCAACTTTGTAACTTTTCTGCAAGTGAGCCCCACCAGGTTCTAGGGTAAAATGATGCTCTAAATATATTTAATATTACAACCGGATCATAATAATTATCAATTATCCACAAAGCTAAAGGTGTCCACTCCAAGATATTATCTTTATCAACTTGCTGAAAAGGCCTTATAACAGATGCAATAACAGGATAACGTGTTTCGGGATTGACTTCACACCATTTTTTAATAATTTCCTCATCTATATAAGAAAGAGCTTTTCCTTCTCTAGAAAGTGCTTCAATTAACCAACCATCCACTTTTTGCTCCTTACCTAGAAATTCATTAAGAAATACTTCAGGCTGTGTCTTGGATAAAGAAGACAGAACTCTTTGATAATCCAATGGGAAAATTTCGAATTTTTTATATCCATCTGCAAGCTTTTCACACAATATTCTAGCGTTTTCTTTTCCAGAAATCCCCTTAAAACAAGATTCAATAAACTTTGAAAATCGATAATCTAAGTCTCTTATTTTTTTATTTTCTCTCGAAAATTGATATTTTAACAATAGCACTTGGCCGGCATAAGATATACAATCACTAATTATCGTGTCTTTAGAAATACCATGCAGCCTCATATTTAATATCTCAAAAGCTACTTCTAATCCATTTTCTTTTAGTGATATTAACCCTAATAACTCTGTAATATCTTCATCACTCATAGTTTCATGAATTCTACCATATGCAATATTTTGATATTGCCATATAGGAGCTACTCCATATTCAAGTGATTTCCTTAATCTAGATACACCAAGAGTATTAATTTTTACACTAATTTGTAATAATGGAAATATAGAAGCTAGAATTGGATCCATTACGGATTGATCCAAAATTTTCTCCGTAAGGGTTAAATCAATTTCTGCTAATCTATTTAAAAAACCACGGAGTACCTGATAGTTACGTTTCGATTCATCTATATAAGCTAACTGATCACAAAAAACAATCCATGTTTCTTCATGATTGAGAGATCCGTCTGCTATTCCTTGCCCAAGACTATATAGTCCTGGACCATCATTTCCCAAAATTTCAGGCAATAATTCACTTAAAATTTCATCTTGTGATCCAACCTCTCTCCCAAGTAATTGAATTTTCTCCTCTACAGTTGTATATCCATCTTTATCTAAATCACTAACAGCATCAACCAAATCATAAATGCTTCTTCCTGACAACGAATAAAATTTCGCTTGTTCAATTAAAGTGCTCGGCTCCAATAGCAATACTAAGTCATTTAGTCTTTTGTAGACCTCTGACTCCATTTCCTTGCCATCAAATCTCATGGTTGTTCTTACAGCTAGCCACCCTTCTCTCCAAGATCCTTTAGAAGAAATTATTTCTGAGACTTTTTCAAGTTCATCATACATTCCTACATTTACCCAAAGTCCTCTAAACTTTGAGGCTATTAATTCATTTACTTTAAAAGCAAACGGGCTTTCCGATATTGCTACTCTAAGGGAATATTCAATAAACAATTTGTACCATGTACGTATTTCGAATCTGTTTGTTGGATTATAGCCATAATCCCTAGATCGAGCCCCAAATTCAAAGCTGTACGATGAACTAAAATGGGTTGTTTCTAAAGCTGCATCCAATAAAGAAATTCCTAAATCAACTTCATCGTCAATATTTGATTCTACTAATTTCTTTATTACACTTAGTCTCTGGTCTGCTGAAGCATGTGTTCCAGAGAGATAAATATAAAAAAGAGACTTTAGTAAATTTCTTATTGAATTTACATTTTCATTTGGTTTCTCTGAGAGCGCAAATTTGGATAGTAAATTCGTTGATCGAATAAATAAAAGTTTATCATAGGCCAAAGATCTAAGAAGACTTGTATATTCATTATAAAAATCATTGTCTCGAGTAAAAAACGTATTAGCCCTATTCGATTTAATAACTCTTTCTATAGCAGAAAGTGTTAGTTCTGGATTTAAGGGGGCAATATTTCTGAACAGTGTTACCCCCGTTTCATTAAGATTACTTACATCTCCAAGTAACCCATCTTCTATCAACCATCTTTTAGAAATTTCGAGAGCTTCTTCGCTCTCATGTAGATAACTTAATCTTCTCGAAAATGATTTTAAAAGCCTTTCAGACCCTCCATTTTCAAATGAACTAAATACTTTTTCAATCGGTATGTTTTCAAGAGCTCTTTGAGCAAGTTTGTTAGCAATTGCATGTGGTAAAACTGCACGCCACACACTACGCTTTTGTACAAGATCACGTCGCATTAACTCGCTTACATTACTATACATTTCTTGAACATGCATACCAGCTAAATCGCTTAGCATTTCTAATTCTGCATTCTCAGAAAGTTGTATATTAAATGAGTAAACCAACGAGCAGGCCTCTGCAGCCTTTAATAGCGACTTACTTGGCTCATTTCGTTGTTGGAATAACCGAATAAATAAGTCACTATCTTTTAATTCAGTTAAATTATCTCCACGTTTTACTGTGTTCCCTAAGGTAATTGCAATTCTAGCATTTCCTCCAGAAAAATTCGCAATACTCCGTGCATCTATTTCTGTTATATGACTAAATCTTTTTAAAATGACTTTTTCAATTAATTCAGTCGACGCAGGTTCTAAACGAAAAACTTCTGTCTCTTCTGGCTGGTCATCTCTAACATCATATTCAACGGTTATTAAACTTACTAAGCTATTTGATTTCGAACATATAAGGCCCAATCGCCTATGCAAATCTGGCGGACAATTATCTACTGCAAGAATAAATCTGGATTTTAAAGCAACTAGTCTCTCAGCAAAATTAATAGGATCTGGGTTAGGGCCGTCGCTAATATCCGTATAAATTACTATTAATTTATTTAAAGGATTCTCTCCTATTCGTTCATCAAACAATGCTTGTAGCAATCTTGTTTTTCCTACTCCTGAAAGACCTACTAAACGAACTGAGGACGCCGGTCTCTGAAGAATGCTTCGTAATTCATTAATTCCATCACATGCTGATAATCCTTCTGAATAGGATTTTGGCTCGTAAAATAAGCGAACATGTTCATCTAACATATACTCTTCTTCAATACCCAATGGACAATTTGCCCAATTCTCAAATGTTCTCCAACCTTGAATTGGTCTTCCTATTTTTTCTCTTACCCAAAGGACCAAAGCTGGATGACTACGAACCCAACCAGCAATCCGTTCTCTATCATAGAAGTCTACTTTAATGTCAGTATAATTTGGGTAATCAGACAAGGCATCTAGCATTGCTTCCTTTCGATCTTTAAGTGCAGAATCAGCAGTTGAACCTTGGCTACTAACAATAATATAAGCCCCCTTGGAATCTACTAAATCTCTTATTACTTGTCTAAGCTTACCTTTGGGTCGCATTTCATTTAAAATTTCCGCTCTTGGCATATCCGGTTTTTTTACTTGAAAGCCTGTTTTAGATCTTGGAATAAAACTATCGGTATGTAGAGGTGATAAGAGATCAACCCTAACATCAATACCGCCATCTTTTGCGTTTTGGTGTCCTCCCCATGTTACTCCTGCTGTTGGTAAACCATAGGTACGTAGTTCAGCTTCACAGAGAAGACCTATTAGAGTCCTTAAATCGCTATCACTTAATTCGCTTATATCTTTACCATCAATTTCAAGCATATGACCTGCAGCCTCCTTCAACTAGAATATATTAATTTTACTATTTTTCAATTCGTTCCTTTATCAATCATAAATAAAACTCAAGTACATAGTTATTAAAACTCCCTATTAAATCCATTTAGCAAATACCCTATTCTCTTTTCAAATTTTTTAGAGTCTGATTCTATTGCTATTACATTGTTAATAAACATAACTTAGCTAGAAAAAGAGCAAGAAACTATAATTTTGTATATCTACCTCTCTCCATTAACCAGTTATTACTCCTTTTAACAGCCCACCAAATAGATTTTTGCATTGCTGTTTTATAATAAGATTGAACAACGTCTTTATAAAAAGAGGACGATTCAAATAGTTTAATTAATTCTTTATTAGTATAAACTTTACCCTCTTCCACTTTCTTCTCAAGATCAATTATAAAATTAAAGGTTTCTTCATTAAGATTATATTTTTCAACTTTGGCCAACGAAATCCCTCCCTTTAAAAATTCCCTCAATTAATTCTTTTGTGCAATTGAAGATGCTCTAAGCGGTAAGTTACAGTGACTTGTCGCTTAAAAAGATTTACCAAAACCGTTATAGCTGAATAAAATCGTACCATCTCCGAAGTGCAAACCTTCAATTAAAAACTAGCAAAAATGAAGAGTTTCTATCGGGAACTCCATCCGACGAGATTTTAGTTTTCACTGATTTTGATGTATCAGCAACCAAACTTACTATTGAAGAAAGACCCGCTTTTGGGAGCCCTCCCCTATGGCTAAAAGGAACAGGCTGGAGTTCCTCTCCAGCCTGTATCATTCAATTATTCAAACCTACTAAAACTTTAATTCGATAGTTTTATCCATTCACTTCCGCATACACTTCATTCATCATATCTTCCATTATAAAGTTTTTAAATTCTTCATTCTCTAGAATCTTCATGAAGAATTTTTCGTTGCTGCTCATGCGATCAATCACGAAATCCATGAATGATTTTTCGAAAGCAAACTTGAAATTGTCTTTTGTATTGTTTTTCGCTTTTTGCTGAATGTCTTCGCTTTTCATCATATCTTCCTTCACTTGGTCACGTGATAGGAAATCAGTTTCTGTAAATTCAGTACCGAAACGCTCATTTAGCTTATCTAAAATCGTTGAAAGTCGTACCTTCTCGTCTTCTACTGCACCGCCAGCACCATGCGAAGTTGGTTTTAGATCTACTCCACCCATTTTCTCAAGTTCGATTGTTCCTTCAAATACTTTCTGATTACGATAATACTGAAGGGCTACATCATCGGCCATGTACACGTCATTATCCTTGCTGCTGCGAGGTAGCTTACGTAAAAGATAGTTCGAATAAATATAAAGCTTGTGCAAATCTACATCTATGAACGTAGCTATTTGTAATATAAATGCGTATGTACGCACGAATTTCGTTGCCGATGCTTTAAATGCTTCTTTTTCTTCCTCGTTTAATTGCTTAAAGCGCTCCACGCCTTTATCAATCCAGGCATTCAATTCCGTTTGGGCCTTCGTTGACTTTTTGAATCCACCCTTCACCTCAAGCTCATTTACAGCTTGTATTTCCTCTTCTGTATAGACATGATATGGTTCCTGCTCTGCTTGTAAGTCATATAAAATGTTCGGATCTGTAACCTCTTCAAGACCCATAGTTTCATAGTAAGGCTGGAAGGAAGCTTTAATCTCTTCTGGATCATTCACAAAATCAAGAACAAATGTATCATCTTTACCCGGACAAGTTCGATTTAAACGAGATAGTGTTTGAACAGCTTTTATTCCGCTAAGTGGTTTATCAACATACATCGTATGCAGTAAAGGCTCATCAAAACCCGTTTGATATTTCTCAGCCACAAGTAACACTTTATATTCATCTGAATTGAACTTGTCTGGTAACTCCTTCTCACTGAACCCATTCATATCAGGCTCTGTATAAGGAATTTCCCCGTCTTTAACAATCCCAGAGAAAGCAACAATCGTTTTTAAATCATCATAGCCCATTTTTTCAATGTATTGGTCGAAAGCAATTTTATACCGAACTGCATGCAAACGACTTGCAGTTACAACCATTGCTTTTGCACGTCCCCCAATTTTATGACGAGTAAAGTTACGATAATGTTCAATTATGATTTCTGTTTTTTGCGAAATATTATGAGGATGAAGCGACACATATTGTGAAAGTTTTTTTGTCGCTTGCTTTTGTGAAACTAAAGGATCCTCATTAACTTTCTTCGCTATTTTATAAAACGTCTTATATGTAACGTACTTACTTAATACATCTAGGATAAACCCTTCTTCAATTGCTTGGCGCATCGTATATTCATGGAAGGCATGCGGCTTTCCGTCTGACCCAAGCGTCCCGAATTTTTCAATTGTTTTTGGCTTGGGTGTTGCAGTAAACGCAAAGAATGAGATGTTATCTTGTTTCCCGCTTTTAATAATCGTTTCAACAATTTGTTCATCTAAGTTGTCCATATTTTCTTCAGCAATCCGATCTTCCTCATAGGCATCTTCTAACGTTTTATCTGATAGTATATTCGTTAAAGCAGTCGAAGCTTTTCCACCTTGTGAGGAATGTGCTTCATCAATAATAACGGCATACTTTTTACGATCAAAGCCTGATACCTTTTCCATAATGAATGGGAATTTTTGCAGAGTTGTAATAATAATGCGCGTTTCACCTGTAATGGCCTGGGCAAGTTGGATCGAGTCTTTATCAATACGCTCGACCATTCCGGCTTTATGTTCTAGTTGGTACACAGCATCTTGCAATTGCTTATCTAATACGCGACGGTCTGTAATAACAATAACACTGCTAAATACAGCATTATTTTCTTCATCATGGAGCTTTGCTAAACGATGAGATAGCCAAGAAATGGAGTTCGTTTTCCCGCTCCCTGCACTATGCTGAATCAAATAATTTTGGCCAACTGATTTAGAGTGTACATCCTCTTCAAGTTTACGGACGACATCTAATTGATGAAAACGAGGAAAAATAAGCATCTTACGTTCCCCAATCGTTTCCCCGTTGGAATCCAAAATATCATCCTTCTTCACAAATACAAACCGGAATAAAATATCAAGTAAGCTATCAGGCACCAAAATTTCTTCCCATAAATAGTATGTACGGTAATTCTCGTAGACAGTGGGATTCCCTTTCCCACCATTATTTCCCTTATTAAATGGTAAGAAATAGGTCTTTTCCTTTTTCAACTCGGTTGTCATAAACACTTCGTCAGGATCAACGGCAAAGTATACTACCGCACGTTCATTGAATTTAAATAGCTGTTCCTTGGGGTCCCGATCGAATTTCAATTGTTTCATCGCATGCTCTACAGTCTGTCCCGTGAACTGATTTTTCAGCTCCATCACAACTAGTGGTAAACCATTTACAAATAGCACCATATCTAAGCTATTATTATGATTGTCACTATAATAGACTTGGCGGCTTACAGTGAATCTATTTTTGTGATAAAGTTCATTCATTAACTGGTTCATCGTTGTTGGAGGCTTGTTGTAAATCAACTTTAAGGATACACCACGATCTTTAACCCCGTGGCGTAAACAATAAATCAATCCTTGTTTTTTCAGTTGATCACAAATTCGATGTAACACCTTCTGCTTATAATCAGCACCATACGATTTCTCTAATGCTCGAAGTGACTTTTCTTGCGTCTCTTCTAAAAATATAAAAAGCTGCTCAACGTCAAGAGCATACTGCTTAAACAGTCGACTTGCTTCACCCTCAAACGTCCGTTTCGTATATCCGTTCGCTATTAATGAAGCTTCAATATTCGTTTCAAACCCTTTTTCCGTTGAATCAATAGCCATTATCCCCTCACCCCATTACGATTCTATTTCTATATCACGTACATCGATTTTGCCTGTCACCGCCTCGTAGATTAGGGATTGGCGGTAGTCTTTGAGTTTTTGGATTTGCAAATGTAAATCACTCAAAACTTTTTTGAATTCTAGTTCAAGAGTATTTAAATAACTTACAATTTCTTTTTGTTCTTCAATACTAGGAACCAATAATGGTGTATTTCTGAGAGTTTCTAATGATAAATTATTGATTGTTGTTCCTGCAAAAGACTGTTCATAAAAATTCTTAACAATTCTAGATTTTAAAAAATAATAAATAAATTCTTTATTAATACATTCTTTTAGATTGATAAACCCCGCACTTTTACTCAACATTATTGATTCTTCATTATACAAAGACAACTTTCCGATGGTCCCATTTAAAGATATTAATATTGTATTCGAGCCAATGGTTTGTTTATATTTCATGGACTCTTCTAAGGAAATTTTATTCGTGCTTTCAGTAAGCCTAATTTCCTTTAATCCTAAGTTATTTCCGTTGATAAAATATATTTCACCATTATCGGCATATATAGG
>JAEWMK010000152.1 GCA_023457235.1 Bacillota bacterium | reverse complement strand
GTATTCTTATCATCTCTGGTAACGGTAATGCTTTTTCAGCAGGAGGGGATATTAAGACATTGCTTAAGGATACCGATGAAGAAACCTTTGAAAAGGTTATGGACACCATTAATGAAGTGATTATGACACTCTATGCTTTACCTAAATTAGTTATTAGCGCGATCAATGGTCCTGCTGCAGGTCTTGGGTTAAGTTTTGCCTTAGCCGGTGATTACGTAATTGCTGAAAAAGATGCAAAAATTGCAATGAACTTTATTAACATCGGATTAATTCCGGATGGCGGCGGTCATTTCTTTCTGAAACAACGGCTCGGTGATCATAAAGCAATGCGAGTAATTTGGGAAGGGAAAGTTTATGATCCTAATAAAGCACTTGAAATAGGTTTAATTGATGAGGTCTGTGAAACTTTAGTGATGGATGCTGCTTATAGAAAAGCAAATGAGTGGCTTCAAAAACCGATTGAAGCAATGATTAAATCCAAAAAAATTATCTCAGATAGCAGTCGTCACTATTTATTAGAAATATTAAGGATGGAAAAAATAGGACAAATAAGGATGCGTGAAACGGTCGATCACCAGGAAGGAATCAGCGCTTTTCTTGAGAAAAGAACACCGGTTTTCACAGGAAGATAAGGGACGGGGCATTTTTACCCGTCCCTTTTATTAGTCCTTTTTAAATTGCTGGTTTGTATTTGATTGAAACGCATGCTCTGTAAGCTCTTTGTGCTGACCGGGGTTCATTTTTCCTCTCACGCTGGCTGCAGCGACCCCGTTTTTACTTGGATTTGCTTTGAACTTTGCCATACAGATCACCTCCATATGGTTTACTTTTCCCTAAAGCGTCTTACTTTATTTGTTCCGTATTTTCATATCTGCTGTCCAAAAAGTCTACCAAATGAATTAAATAACCATCGATCGTTTGCGGATTGCGCACACATGCACCCCATTCGGGTAAACCATGATGGCAAAGGATGCAATGATGCATTTGATGGATCTCTTCTAATGAGATTGTAATATTTTCAGTTTCGATGATTTTTGAAAGCAATAAGACCCCATACGGAATATGCCCGACCATGACTCCAAGTTCATCCATCGTAATTCCAGTCGCTTTTCGAGTTTCTAATGACGAATGGTCTGCAGTTGGAAATAGGAATTTAAAATCCTCATACGTTTTCCCTGCATGATGATATTCGAGCAGCTTCCCAATATCATGAAATAAAATACTGACCATTAATAAATCATAATTAGGAGTCTGGCCTTTATGTTTGGCCATTCCATAAAACATCGAATAAAGATGGTCAAGAGTATCCTTCCAAACAAACGAGCGGGAATTGGCACCGGGATTATCTGATTGCAAATCAGCCCAAAGCTCTTCTTTAAGTGCTTTTTCAATGCGCTGAATAAGCTTGAAGATGGCTTGGAAATGGTTATCCTCAAATTTAACAATATAACGGGCAAAACGCATAAGTCCTACCGTATGCTTTAATAAGCCGCCTAAATAATTATGATGATGACCTTTTGCTGCTGGCCTTATTCTAAATTGATCCCAAAAGCGATCCATTGCGGCAACTGCAATTTCTTTAAATGGTGATGCAAGTTCATTGATGTAGCTGAATAGCTCTACCGTTAGTGCTTCGATATTTTGTTGTGTACAGGCAATGAGAGAGAAAGGATCGATTTTTTCTGTGCAAGGCTGCATCCGGTGGATCGTAATTGATTTATGCCCTCTGTAATCTTCCACTTTTCCACTTACTTGAAAAAGGCTATGTTCATTTAATAAGGGAGTATACCGATCGAGTGCCCCGTCATTATCCCACATTTTTGCATTAATGGCCCCGATGTTATTACTGAATTTTAGCTTTAAGTATTGCTTATCTGTTTTTGTTTTTTCGACCGCAAATTCTGTTAACAAAAGCTGGACATTAACGTCATTGCCCTTTATTTCATTATCAATATTAAATTCGTTTCTTCCTTCTACCCAAACAGGGGGTGGATACTTGCTTACTATTTCTCTTGCTTCATCTTCCGTTACATTTATTTTAACTGGAATAAAATCATAAAAGTACGAATGAGGTTTTTCCATTTACTTCCTCCGTTAAAAGTAATAGTTAATCGTATTATAACTCAATTTGGGATGGTTTTGGGCTTTAAGATTTTAGCATATTTTTATTCCTGCTACATATTTTTAAATAAAGCTTGTCTAAAAGGAGTGGAATGAAATGTTTACATTGCCATGGTGGATTTATCTTGTACTCGCTGGAATTGTATTTAGTGCGTATATGATGATTAAAACAGCAAAGGAAGATCAAGAAGTGGATATGGAGTTTATCGAAAAAGAAGGCGAGATTTATATACAAAGAATGGAAGAGGAAAGAGCACGTAGAAAAGAACAGATGCAAAATTAAAAAGGCTGCTCGTAGCAGCCTTTTGCCTTATTTTATTTAGTCTCAGCTTTTTCAGTTATATCGTCTGCTGGTGCTTCTTCATTTATAAAATCAAAAATACCTTTTAGATCTGCATCTTTCACATCAATTTTTGCATTCTGCAGCTCTTTTTTAATTTTTTCTTGGACACCAGTAGGGTCTTGTTGCGCTTTTTCTTGGATAAGCTGTTTACGTATTTCATCCTTCATTTCGTCAAATGGCTTTACTTCTTTTTTATCTGTCAGTTTAATAATGTGATATCCAAATTCAGATTTTACGAGGTCGCTAATTTCACCCACTTTAAGGGCATAAGCAGCCTCTTCAAAAGGCTTAGTCATAACACCCGTGCCAAAGTAGCCTAAATCGCCACCATTTGCGGCAGAACCAGGGTCTTCAGAATATTCCTCAGCCAGTTTAGCAAAGTCTTCACCAGCTTTGACCTTCTGTAGTACGTCTTTAGCTGTTTTCTCGTCTTTAATTAAGATATGGCTTGCTTTTAATTCAGGGCTCATTTCATCATACTTTTTCTGTAATTCACTTTCAGGAATTTCGATATAGGATGAAAGGGCCTTGTCCTGAATTAATTGAAGACGAAGTGTATCCTTAAAGGCATTCTCATCTTGAACACCATTGGATGCTAGGAACATTTGGAATTGATCCCCGTACTGCTCTTTTAGTTTGGCAAGCTCTGCATCAACATCTTTGTCCGTAACAGGGTACTTATCCTCGAGAACCTTTGTTAACACCATTTCGTATAGAACCATTTCTCCGTATTGGTCCTTCAGTTTTTGGAATAATTCATCTTCTGTAATGTTTCCGGCAGATGTTTCTACAACTACGTTTGTCTTATCATCGTTATTTCCACTGCATGCTGCTAGTCCCACAATCGTAGCTGCAGCCGTTATTGAAAGAATCCATTTTTTCATCTTGCCACTCCTATAAATTCAAAATTAAACACAAGAAATACTATACCATATTTTTCTTCTGGATTAAACAAATAAGGGCTTCCGCATAGTACGGAAGCCTTCATTTAGACAGCATAGAGAATTTCAATATATGTTGAAATAAGTAAAATCGTTATCAGTACATTTATTGTTCGAAACAGCTGGGGTTGGCGGTCTTCAGGAATCTCTTTTAGAAGACACATTAGGTTGGTCATGGAATTAATTGTATATAGAAAGAAAACTGCAAATACAGTGAAAAGGTACACCATTTTCTCTGAGATTCCTCCTTTGCAAAAAAATATGAAAGTTTAAAAGAATTACATTTTCTTTTGGGATAATTATAACAATACCAAAAAATTAAATAAAAAGATAGTTTCTATAAATAAAAAGGCTGTCCTCATTTTTTACCAGACAGCCTTTTTGCTTAGTTGCTTTTATGATGAATTAATATATCAATTGAATCCTTTGTATGCTCGACAATGCATTTTTTAGGAGCTTTAATAAGAATAATCAAATAAAAAATATCTGTTACGGACAAACCAATATTAATAGCTGCTCCAATTGATAAATAATGCATGTATTGAGGATAAATAATGCTATAAAATAGTAATGGACATGTAATCAATAAAGTTGGAGCCAGGAATGATACAATCTTTAAATTTCTTGTAAGAGAATGATTATATTCGATTTTAAAAAATGGAATAATCACTGATTTGAATGAAATTTTAATTTTTACCCTTTGGCCAGTAATCCATGTCGGAAGTGCATGACAGATTAAATGCATAGGAATGATTAAAAATAAACAAATTATAAATATATATAAGTAATCGTCGTTAAGATGGATGCTTTCATATATAATACTTAATGGAACATAAATCATAATAAAAGCTGCAAGCGTAACAAGTAAGGAAACAACCATCAGGCGCTGATTTCCAAGATCACGAGATAGATTAATTGTTTTCCAACAATTCATTGAATATAACACCTCTACAAAGGATTTAACTATTCTGGCGGATTGTCAGTCCTGAAGATTACTCAATTACTGTATTATGATTTGAATTAAAAATCAATACTTACTTTAAAAATAAATTTATTTACAAATGAAGGAAGAGAGTGGCAAAAAAATGGGAGAAATTGAGAAAAGGCTAAAAAAAATAGAATATCATCAACAGTTATTACTAGAAATGATCCAAACTCAAAGTTTCCCTGCCTATCGGCTGATCGTTAAAAATGACTTATCAGAAGAAGAAGTAGAAGAAGTATTTCGGTTGTGCAAGGAGCTTTCGCTGCAGTTTGAACAACAAAAAGAGGAGGGGTTTGTTTATTTCATCCCGCTCCTCACACAGTTCATTAACTCATTGAATCATAAGTTAGATCCAGAAGAAACCATTCATGCATTCCTTGGTCAGGAAATGTACGTTCCTTTAATGGAGATTTTAAAAAAGAGTTTAGCTATAGTTAGAAAGTAAATTAAGAGTTAACCGGCTCTTTATTGCTTTCCTGGTTCTGATCTGCATGATCTTTTTTTATTAATCGATTATTCTCTTCAACAAACTCTTTGTTTAGATTTTTAAACGATGTTTCAAAGATTTGCATAAAATCGTCACCATAAATATCGCGGATGATACACATGAATTCTACCATTTCAGGGAATTTTCCGTAGAGTTCTCGAAGAGGTAGGGCAGCTCTAAAGGCATCATATGAACT
>JAEWMK010000151.1 GCA_023457235.1 Bacillota bacterium | reverse complement strand
GGAAAAGCCACATATCAATACTAATACCAGTTATAAAGGATGTCAGCAATCCCAAGAATTCAGGTTTTTGTTTTTTTAGAAATGAATTACAAAATATCAGTATAAAAGCGATTATAATTTCCCAACTTCCCACTGTAAGACCCATTGTTTCAGATAGTCCAACTAACAGTGCATCAAATGGTGATGTTCCAAGTTTTGATTGAATGGTGAGAGTAATGCCAAATGCTAAAATCAAAATTCCTAAAACATAAAATGTAAATTTTGTTAAGCCTAATTTTTTCATACGTGTTTTGTAGACAATTCTTTTATCATTAAAATATGAGGTATGCCATCTTCCATAAATACACTTGATGAAGTCTGATATCCGAGTTTTTTATAAAAGCCTTCGGCATGTTTTTGTCCATGCAATTTAACCTTGGATACTCCATTTTTTTCTGCTACTTCTTCTAATGTTTTAATAATTACTTTTCCCAACCCAAATTTACGGTAAGGTTTTAAGATACAAATTCTCTCTAACTTACCAAAATCATCAACCATTCTTATTCTTCCTGTTCCGACTGGTTGTTCATTGAAATATACTAATATGTGTTCGCATTGTCCATTAAGTGTATCAAATTCGTCAAGTTCATCTTCTAATGGAACACCTTGTTCTTCAACAAATACTTCTATTCTTATATCGAAGGATTTTTTTAAATCCTCTTTTGTAGTAATTATTTTTGATTTCATCATTCTTCTGCCCTTTCTGGATTTATTTTTTAGACAAGTCATAATGAATTATGCCCATTACATTAAATAGTAGGTTATTTTTGTTGTAAATGCAACAAAAATATAATAATATTTATAGTATTGGTAAATACAACATATTGGTGGAGTTGCAATTATGAAGGAAATTCTTCGAGAAATTGGAATGATAGCAAGGGCTTTAGATTCTATCAGTAATATAGAATTTAAAGAATTTGATCTCACAAAAGGACAATATTTATACCTCGTTCGGATATGTGAACATCCAGGAATCATTCAAGAAAAGTTAGCTGAGATGATAAAGGTAGACCGAACAACAACAGCTCGTGCAATAAAGAAACTTGAGTTACAGGGTTTTATTGAAAAAAGAGATGATAGGCATAACCAAAAAATCAAAAAACTTTATCCAACAGAAAAAGGGCAAAGTGTTTATCCTTTCATCAGAAGAGAAAATGATTATTCCAATACGGTCGCATTATCTGGTTTGTCTGAAGAAGAAGTAGAAACCCTTTTTTATCTTCTTCAAAAGGTTAGAAAGAATATAGAAATAGACTGGGAATTTGTGAAAAAAGGAAACAAGAGAAATTATTGATGAATCAAAGGGAGCAAATATTAAAATGACAATAAACATAAAACAGTGTACCCTTGAAGATTTACATATTCTTCAAGAAATCAGCTATGAAACATTTAATGAGACATTTAAGCATCAAAACTCACCCGAAAATATGAATGCCTATTTGGAAAGAGCATTTAACTTAAAACAATTAGAAACAGAGTTAACCAATATATTTTCGCAATTCTTTTTTGTTTATTTTAATAATGAGATTGCTGGATATTTAAAGGTCAATATCAATGATGCTCAGTCTGAAGAAATGGGTGATGAATCACTTGAAATCGAGAGGATTTATATAAAGAACAAATTTCAAAAACTTGGACTTGGCAAATATTTGCTAAATAAAGCTATGGAAATTGCGTTGGAGCAAAATAAAAAGAAAATCTGGTTAGGGGTTTGGGAAAAAAATGAAAATGCTATTGTCTTTTATAAAAAAATGGAATTTGTCCAAACTGGAGTACACTCATTTTATATGGGTGATGAAGAACAAACGGACTTTATTATGACAAAATCGTTATTGTAATTTAAAGTTGTAGATTGCTACAGATGTTAGTCGAACTACATTTAATTAAGGGATTAAATACATCCCTACAACTACAACGGGGACGGGAACTGGAAAATCATATAAAGAAGGAATGACGGTTGATGAGATCGTCGACGGTATGGCGATCGGCATTGACCTTACACTCCGGGATGTTCAGGATGTGTTAAAGGAAAAAAGATATCCTTGGTTACTTGCAAAAGGCTTTCCCAATTCAGCTATTCTATCTAAATTTATCAATTTTCCTGAAGAAGAAGTGTGCAAAAAGATTAACTTTTCTTTATTAAAAAACGGTCAGCAAGTGCAAGAAGGTAATATTCAAAACCTACTTTTTGGTTTTCAAACAATAATAGACTTTTGTGCAAAACATTTTGGGCTTGGGAAAGGGGATATTATTTTTACCGGCACGCCCGAAGGGGTTGGTCCTTTAGAAAATGGGGATGAGCTTACTTTATTATGGGGTGAAGATGTCCTTGGAAGATCAATAGTAAACATGGATTTAAAGTAGTCAGCCGACAACATCAACATCTAGAAGTTTGTAGCAACTTCTAAACAAACGTTTAATTAAAAGGCTGGAAAGTCTGATAAGTCAATGTTATTAGCTATCCAAAGCTTAAATTCATAATGGTAAATAGTGAATTATGTGATACTCTAAATAAAAAGGTGAGTTTTTGTATTTAGGCTATTAAGTGGATGGGGTGTACTAGATGAATAGATTTTTATTATTAACTTTTTTCGTCTTCAATTTACTTTTTGTGAACTATGGTCATCTGCATCCTGCCTATGCCGAACCTCTAGGAAAGCACTATGAATACTATATTGATAGTACAAAAGAAGTTACAATTGATGACCTTCTATCAGGCCGATATGATGACGAATTTAAGTCTATTAATGAAAATTACCCATCTTTTGCTTACACGAATGATGTCATTTGGCTAAGACTTGATCCTGAAAAGTTAATAGAAGATACTAGGAATCCCCATTGGTTTGAATTCATAGACAAAGTGAATCATGCTGATTTATATACGGTTGCGAAAAATAATACATATACTCTTGAAGAGGGTGGAATCTCAGGAATAAAGAACCAAAGTGTGGATTATCGCTCCTTTATCTATGAGATAAGCAGCCAGGACATAAAATACATTTTTCTCAAACTAAGTGGCGATATGCCTATTCCTGTTAATACAAAGTTAATGAGTACAACTTCCTTTATCGAAGAGGTTGCTAAGTATAAATATGCATCTGGTATTTTTTATGGGTTTATGGTATCACTTTCGCTTTATAATTTATTTTTATTTTTTTCGCTTCGGGAAAAGGCTTACCTGTATTATGTTTTTTATGTAATGTCATTTATTTTATTTCAATTTACAATGAACGGTCTCGACCTTGAATATTTTGGCGACAGCTTGAACGAATGGATGTTAATTAATTCAATTTCGATTTCTTCATGTATTCTTTATTTTTTCATGATTCTTTTTTCAAAGGAATTTCTTGGTACGAGGAAAGTTTTACCTAGAGTAAATAAGGTTTTGAACACCATGATGGTGCTTGTCTTTCTACCGATCATCTTCATTCCTTTTATTGAGTTTAAGACATTGTCTGACTCTGTCTCTATGCTAGGCCTCATTGTTTGTTTCCTTCTTTGGTACGTTGGTTACCGCCTTATGTCTAAGGGGCTTCGAATAGCCCGTTTTTACGTTGTTGCATGGTCAATCCTTTTATTAACAGTCATTATTCAGGCGTTAAGCTTTTTGTATATCATTCCGTTCCATCCCATGGTTTTTGAACTCATTCCAGAAATAGGTGCGGCGTTAGAGGTAATTTTCTTATCACTTGCTCTTGCAGATAAGATTAATGCTATTAAATGGGAGCGTGAGGAGGCGCAGCGTATACTGAATGAAGAACTTGAAAGGATTGTTAGCCAAAGGACGAAGGAGCTTGAGTTAGCGAATGTTGATTTAGAAAAAATATCCAATACAGATCAATTAACACAGATTTACAACCGACATAAGCTAGAAAAATCGCTTTCTCTTATAATTGAAAAAGCAAATCAAGATAAAAATCCGCTTTCAATCATCCTATTAGATATTGCCCATTTCAAACAAGTTAACGACCGACACGGCCATCAAGTAGGGGACCAGGTATTAGTTGCTTTTGCTAATCTAGTAAAAGAAATCATCCCGAAAAATCATATTTTTGGGCGTTGGGGCGGCGAGGAGTTTTTATTAATTTGTCCAGAAACTTCAGCATTAGAGGCGCTACCATTTGCGGAGCATATTCGCTCGAGTGTCGAATCACATGATTTTCCAGTTGTTCATCGAAATACTTGCTCTCTTGGCGTTGCAACTTATTATTATGGGGAATCCATGGGTACATTGCTTTCACACGCTGACAAAGGGTTATATAAAGCAAAAGAAACGGGGAGAAATAAAGTGCAGTTTTATCAAGAAACCGATATGCAACATGGCTAGCGATGTATTCAGTGTGGGACACGGGGGGCGGGTCCTGTGTCCCATTAAAAATTCCCTATTTTATTGTTTTTATGAATATCTTCTGTTCCTGCATCCAATGCGGTATTGTAATATTCGCATTTATGATTTATAAGTTCCATTGTCTTCTTTAGTTCTTCCAATTGTACCTCTACTGCAGCTTTTCGTTCCAAGAACATGTTATATCTTTGTTGTAACGTTGAATCCCCTTCAGAGCACCAATCTATAAATTTTTTAATTTCCTTTATAGGCATCCCGGTGGATTTTAGGCATTCAATGACTTTTAATGCTTCAATATCGGATTCTTTAAACAATCGTGTTCCGTTAGGTGTCCGTTCTACAAAAGGCATTAGGCCCTCCTTGTCGTAGTAACGCAAAGTATATACGGTAAGATTTAATTTTTCTGCAGCTTCGCTGATAGAATAGTTCATCGTCGTTTCTCCTTTTTATATAGACTTCGAGTTAACTCTAAATTTAGGCAAAATTTTATCATGCTGAATTTTAATTGTCAAAGTAAAGTCTTTTTATGATTTTGTGTTGACTTAGAGTTAACTATAGGGTTTATTCTAGTTTTGCAAGAGAAAAGATAAGTAATTACTCTTAAAAAAATCAAGTTGATGGAGGTATAAACAAATGATAACAGCCAAAGCACGTGCAGTAGACGGTCCAGATAAACCGTTTCGAGCAGCTGAAATTAAACGACGTGATCTTGATTCGCATGATGTTCTGATAGAAATTAAATATGCAGGCATATGCCATTCTGACATTCATACTGCTCATGGGGAATGGGGTCCGGTACATTATCCACTCGTACCTGGACACGAGATTGCAGGAATTGTTACGGCTATAGGACCTAATGTTACAAAATACAAGGTTGGCGACCGAGTTGGGGTCGGCTGTATGGTTGACTCTTGCGGCGAATGTGAGAACTGCCGTAATGGAGAGGAGCAATATTGTCTAAAAGGAAAAGTCGATACTTACGCTGGTGTTGACAAATACGGGGAACCAACTCAAGGTGGCTATTCTACCCATATTGTCGTTCCAGAAAATTTCGTACTAAGCATACCTGATAATATTGAACTTGACGACGCAGCACCATTACTTTGTGCAGGAATTACGACATAATCTCCATTAAATCATTGGGGAGCTGGTCCTGGTAAGAAAGTAGCAGTTGTTGGTATGGGTGGCCTTGGTCATATGGCTGTTCAAATTGCTCATGCCATGGGTGCAGAAGTTACTGTTCTGTCACAAACATTGAAGAAAAAGGACGATGGTCTGAAGTTAGGGGCAGATCATTACTATGCAACAAGTGACCCAGAAACATTTGAGAAACTTGCGGGAACCTTTGATTTAATTATTAACACGGTCAGTGCAAAGATTGACCTGAACGCTTATTTAGGGCTGCTTGCTCTTGACGGCAGTCTGGTAAACGTCGGTGCTCCTGCAGAACCGCTGTCACTAAACGTGTTCAATTTAATCGGTCATCGCCGGTCATTTGCAGGTTCAATGATTGGAGGCATTCGTGAGACCCAGGAAATGTTGGATTTCTGTGCTAAACATAATATTGCTCCTAAGATTGAAGTAATTTCAGCTGATGAAATTGACGAAGCCTATGAACGAGTATTAGCTTCCGATGCGAAGTATCGATTCGTGATTGACATAAGCACAATGTAATTTGCGTATGCTAACAAAAAAAGATAGGTGATTTTCAAAAATGGACATGAACGAGTTTATAGATTTTTGTAAGAAAGGAAATCCAATTTCAGGTGAGGATAAAGAATTGCACGGGTTATTAACTCAATGTAGTTATGAAGCCCAAAAGATAACAATGAAGTTGAATTCATCCTATCATTCAAAAGAGGAGATAGTAGAAATTTTTAGTGAACTGACGGGTACAAAAGTTGATTCATCATTTATGTGTTTTCCGCCATTTTATACAGACTTTGGTAAAAATATCACGATTGGGAAAAATGTGTTTTTTAATACAGGGTGTTCATTCCAGGACAGGGGTGGAATTAGTATAGGAGACGGTTCATTGATCGGTATGAATGTCACGATTGCTACACTTAATCATGGGTTACCTTTAGAAACAAGAAACACAACATACCCCTCCCCAGTTGTAATTGGCAAAAATGTGTGGATTGGGTCAAATGCAACAATACTACCTGGTGTGACACTTGGCGACAACTCTGTTGTGGCAGCAGGAGCAGTTGTCACCAAGGATGTCCCAGAAAATGCTGTTGTGGTAGGAGTGCCAGCAAAAATTATAAAAAAAATTTAATAATAACTAAAACTAAAAAAACATTAAATTGCAGGAAAAGAATCCATTTTGATCATTATTTTTTCAAAATGGATTCTTTTATTTATGCTAACCTATAAAATATTCATTATAATTAAGAAAATTCAATCAGATCAAAAAGAGGTGATCTAATGGCAAAAGTTTTAGTGGTTGATGATGAGGCTCATATTCGTGAGTTGGTTCGACTCTATTTAGAGGACGAAGGGTTTGAGGTAATCCAAAGAGCAAATGGGGAAGAAGCCTTGGAATATGTAGAGAACCACCATGTGGAATTGGTAATTATGGATATCATGATGCCAAGACTGGATGGCTGGGCTTTATCCAGGGAGATTCGAGGATTGGGGGATATTCCTATCTTAATGCTTACTGCAAAGGGTGAACCTGCAGATCGGATCAAAGGATTTAAACTAGGAACGGATGATTATTTAGTCAAGCCCTTTGATCCGGTCGAACTGGTTCTTCGGGTGAAGGCATTATTGAAACGCTATAAAATTTCAACCTCTAACCTTATTAAACTAGGGAGGATTACATTAGATCGAAAAAGCTATCATGCTATTTTTGAAGATGGAAAAAGGTTGAATCTTCCTAACAAGGAATTTGAATTGCTTTACAAGCTTGGAAGCTACGCTGGACAGGTGTTTACAAGAGAAAATTTGATTGAACAAATTTGGGGACTCGATTATGAAGGGGATGAAAGAACTGTCGATGTTCATATTAAGCGTTTAAGAGAAAGGTTTGAACAATATGAATCAGATTTTCGAATCGTAACCATTCGTGGTTTAGGATACCGGCTGGAGGTGTATTCAGATTAAGTCCCTCTATACTCGAGTCGTCATCATTTTTATCGGGATTGTCATGCTT
>JAEWMK010000150.1 GCA_023457235.1 Bacillota bacterium | reverse complement strand
TATTTTATAAAAAACTTGGTTAATCGCTATTGGTAATATTTTCAAATCGGAATTACGATAGGTGTATTTGGGTTACCCTAAAACTTGAAAAAAGTATTTGACATTGTACGCTAAACAATAAAAAAAGCCATATTTACGGCTCTATTGTTCTAAATCAGTTTTTTTAGTTTTTCAATAACATTAGTTATGGTTTCTTCGTCTACACTACAAATATAATCTGCCTTTCTGCTCTGCCTGTCCCAAATTTATAATTTGGTCAGATAAAACTACACCATTAACAGGTAATCCTCCTGAATAGACACCTCAAAAGGTAAATTTTTAACTTGGCTAGTTACAGGAACGCATAAACAAAGCCCTGTTTTTGTGTTATATATTTCGGATGAAATAATTAGAGCCGGTCGTCTACCTGATCAGGGAGCCGCTCTAACTTATTCCACTCTGACACGTTACGAACTTATACTCCGGGATATAAAAACTCACCGACTTTTACTCTTTCATCCCCACTGTAGATATCAAACTAAAATAAAATTGCATCATTTGAAAATAGCGCTTTATTACTAGACATTTTTAGAAATTCTTTAAAAGAAACAGACATATATTTATCTTTACGGTAAATAAATAGAGTTTTAACTTTACCGAATCTATTTGGGATAGAGTGTTGTAGTAGATGCCCCTGTTTTACATGTTTCTCTATTGCACTATGAGGTAGTAGACTAATCCCTAGTCCCGCAGATACACAACCAATTATTCCATCAAGTGTTCCAAGTTCCATGATTTTTTCCGGAATGACCCCTTCATAATGTAACCATTCTTCAAATCTTGCCCGGTACGAACAACCATTCCGGAATACTAAAATTGTTCGATTTTGTATTTCTTTTATAGAAGACAAAGGTTGATGGGACACATCCGTTACAAGGACTAACTCTTCATCTATTACTGTCTTATAGGTAAGATCTGGGTGTTCAATAGGTCCTGCAACAAAAGCTCCATCGAGTTCATACTGTAGAACTTGTTGGACATTTAGTTCAGTCGGACCTGTTTTTAATGTTAGGTCAACCGCTGGATACTCACGATGAAACCTTGAAAGTAATGCCGGTAAACGAACCGCAGCAGTTGTTTCCATAGAGCCTATCACTAATGGACCTTTTGGCGTTTGATCATCACTCATCACGTTTCTAACCTCATCTAAAAGTTGAAATATTTCATCTGTATACGAAAGTAATACTTTACCTTTGTCCGTTAGAGTAGTTCCCCGATTATGTCGATAGAGTAACTTTGTTTGAAGATCCGATTCCAATTGCTGAATTCTTGATGTGAGATTTGATTGTGCATAGTTTAGTTCCCTAGCTGCCTTTGATATACTACCTAACTTTCCGACAGCTTGAAAAAATTTTAGTGCTTGTAAATCCATAGTTATACTACCTTCCCTTCTTTGCTATATAAAAAACTGATACCTCATCATCATTTTTATGTATTATACCATATATCAAAAATCAGATAAGATAAGAATAGAAATAAAGATTATTTTTATTGGAGGTGAAAAATTGAATAATAATCCTTTTTTATTTTTGATTGGGGGAATTTTTTCATTAATGATTGCTATGGGAATCGGAAGGTTTGCCTATACTCCCATATTGCCGCTAATGCAAAATGCTCTTAGCTTTACTGATGCGGTGGCGGGCTACCTTGCTTCAAGCAATTACGCAGGATATTTCGTTGGAGCAATTTTAGCAGGAGTGCTCCCGTTGAAAAAGCATAAAACATTTTATTTAAGAGGTAGTCTTGTGGTAAGCATTATTACCACTGGCATGATGGGGCTTTCTCATTCCTACACACTGATGCTTATCATTCGCTTTATTTCAGGAGTGGCAAGTGCATTCATTTTTGTATTAGCCTCCAGTATTGTCCTAGATAGACTGGCTATTACAGGTAAAACAAAATGGGCAGGCTATTTTTATTCAGGGGTAGGCTTCGGAATCCTTTTTTCGACCCTCTTTATTCCGAGTTTTAACGATTTATTTATGTGGGAAGGTGTATGGGTAGGACTAGCCACTGTAAGTTTTATTCTTGCTATCTTTGTATGGTTTTGGCTCAAAGATTCCCCAAACTCGAATGTAAAAAAGGATAAACAAATAGTTATTACACAAGCGCCACCCCTCAAATGGCTTCCTTGGTTAATTATTGCCTATGGATTAGAAGGATTAGGCTACATTGTAACAGGTACATTTATTGTGTCTATTGCTGAAAAGAGCTCAATCTTTAGCATTGACCCTGCTATTGTTTGGATGGTTGTTGGCTTAGGTGCAATTCCATCATGTATCATCTGGTCAACCCTTGCAAAAAAGTGGGGGGTTGTAAAATCATTATTATTTTCGATGATTCTACAATCTATAGGTATTGCACTACCTGTCTTCTGGTTGAGCCAATCTAGTTTAATTATAAGTGCATTATTATTTGGAGCTACTTTTATGGGTATTACTACACTTGCCACAACATTGGCACGCCAAATGAGTCCATCAAATAGCAGTCGAATTATTGGTTATTTAACTGCTATTTATGCTGTTGGTCAAATGATAGGACCAACAATCGCTGGATTCCTTTTATCCTATACTCAAAGTTTTAATTCAGCTTTGATTGGAGCAGCTAGTGTAGTATTTATTGGATCAATGTTACTTGTAAGCGGTATTCGTTTTGATCGAATGCCAAACATAGAAACTACAAATAAAATAAAATCAAATTGAAAGTGGGAATTTTTATGCCATACGTAAATATTAAAATTACAAATGAGAATGTTACATCTGAAAAAAAAGCTGAGCTTATTAAGGGAGCAACACAATTACTAGTTGATGTATTAGGAAAAAATCCAAACACAACTGTTGTAGTTATTGATGAAGTTGATACTGATAATTGGGGAATTGCTGGCGAATCAATAACTGTTCGTAGAAAAAATGGTCAGTAATTTAAATTCTAATTTTAAATTCTAAATCCCATCAGGATGTTCCAACAAAATAGGTACAAGGAATAATGTAGCCACGAAGTAATCATAAACGAGTATATACTTAGTTGTAAAACCACCGTCGAAATAAGTAATCTTTAAAAAATCCCGAATTCAGAATTGAATTTCGGGACTTTCTAGTTATTTATATAATATTACGCATCTTAGGGGATTCAAACCTGTGTTACCGCCGTGAAAGAGTGGTGTCTTAACCGCTTGACCAACGGGCTAAAGGAAAGTCTTCTAAAAAAGGCAAAATAAATACCCTTCTTCCATAATAAATTATTATTAATATTATTTATTATTTTGATACCTTTATATTAAACCTCTCGGTTTAATCTTTAGTAAAACAAAAAGAGCAGCATATCTGCTACTCCTCTGTTCGCTTGGCAACGTCCTACTCTCACAGGGGGACAGCCCCCAACTACCATCGGCGCTGAAGAGCTTAACTTCCGTGTTCGGAATGGGAACGGGTGTGACCTCTTCGCTATCGTCACCAAACATTGTATTT
>JAEWMK010000149.1 GCA_023457235.1 Bacillota bacterium | reverse complement strand
CAGCTTTAATCGCTGAAAGAAAAGTAAATACGTTGAGTATCATAAATAGGAAGCAATTATTAGAACAATGGAAAGCAAGTTTATTAAATTTTTTAGATATCAACCCAAAAAATATTGGGCAAATTTCCGGTGGTAAAAATAAGCCAACAAGAATTATTGATATTGCAACGATACAATCACTAACATCAAAGCCAGAAAATTTATCAAAAGTTAAGCAATATAGCCAAATTATCATTGATGAATGCCACCATTTCGCGGCATTTACGTTTGAGAATGTCTTAAAAGAAGCCGAGGCAAAGTACGTTCATGGATTAACCGCCACTTTAACAAGAAAAGATGGCCTACAACCGATTATTACTATGCAATGTGGTCCGGTCCGCTACAAAGTAAATGCTAAACAACAAGCCAAAGTTCACACTTTTAATCATGTATTAATTCCGAGATATACTAGCTTTAATAGTTCATTAACTGAAGAAAGCAAAACTACTCAGGCTCTATATAAGGAACTCGCAGATAATGATAATCGAAATGATCTTATTTTCAATGATGTTCTCGAATCTCTTGAAGAGGGACGCAATCCAATCATCCTTACGGAACGTCGTGACCATATTGAAAAACTACACGAAAAGCTAAAAGGGTTTGCTAAGAATATCATCGTTTTAACTGGTGGGCTATCTAAAAAAGAGGAGCAAGAACGTTTGCAAAAACTAAAAGAAATACCACAAAATGAAGAACGAGTAGTTCTTGCAATCGGGAAGTATATTGGAGAAGGATTTGACGATGATCGGCTTGATACACTGTTTTTGACTATGCCTGTTTCTTGGAAAGGAACTCTTCATCAATATGTTGGACGTTTGCATCGAGTGAACGCTGTTAAAAAAGATGCAAAGGTCTATGATTATGTAGATGTAAAAGAACAAAGATTAGAGAAAATGTACGAAAAACGATTATTGGGTTATAAGTCGTTAGGTTACAAATTAATTGAAGAAATTAAAGAGACTAGTGATCAAATGAAATTATTCTAGCCAGTCCCCCCTTCTTTGACTCGAAATAGTTGTACTGGAAGTACATGAAAGGTCTAATTTTATTAACAAAAATGGTAAAATTATTCAATATTTTCTAATTGGATTTGGAAGGCTGCAAATGTTTGAAAAGGTTAATGAACTTAAAGAAAAACTTGATAATAAAAGGTCATTACCAACAATAATAGTAGAATAGACAAAGAAAACAGGTATGCAGGTGTATATAGAAACGTACCTGTTGTTATTTCAGGTAGCGTGCACGAACCTCCTCAGCCCTTTATGATACAACCTGAAATGGAGAAACTGTTTCATTGGTATAACGAAAACAAAGAAAACTTGCATCCTGTAGAATTAACAGCCTTGTTTCATTTTTAATTTGTATACATTCATCCTTTTATCGACGGCAATGGGCGAATAGCCAGATTATTAATGAATTTTCTTCTTATGCAATATGGATTTCCTCCCGCTATAGTAAAGGCTGAACATGAGGTAAGAGCAAAATACTATAATACTTTAGAGATTGCTAGTACAACAGGAGATACGAAACCATTTGTGGAGTTCATCGTTGAATGTGTTGAGGATATATTAGAGAGATATTTAAAATATGTTGGTTAGTTAAAAGAGGGAACAACTTGTAATAGAACAACAGTTGTTCCCTCTTTTAAACTGTTTTCTTCCTTTTCTTTCAACATTTTGCCTCACCTTCCCATACCGTTATCCTCGCAGTAATTTTATTTTAAGTTGATTCTTTGCGCGGTGAATACGGGTTTTAACAGTTGCTACGTTTAAATCTAAAAAGTTTGCTATCTCTTGGTCTTTCAAGTCCTCTATGTATTTTAAATTAAGCACAGTTCTATATTCGGGGGACAGTTTGTTAATTTCAGATTTGATTATTTCACTTGAGTAAGATCTCTCTACCTCTTCTTCAACAGTAGGTGCAAGCTCCCTTTCGCTCAACTTTAAAGTATCGAAGTCATCAATATCAAACTCGTTTCCTCTTTTTTGTTTACGTATAAAATCGATTGCCGTCCTTTTCGCAATTATTGAAATCCAGGGTTTCATTTTTGAACTATCTTCTAATTTATCTATATTTTTAAAAACCTTAATGAAGGTTTCTTGAACAATGTCTTGTGCCGTATAGTGGTCTTTTGTTATAAAGTACGCTGTTTTATATACATGCGGATAAAATATTTCATATATTATTGTTAGGGAATGGTTAGACTCTTTTACCTTCCTTCGAAAAATTTCGTGAAACATGTCATGGCTCCTTCGTTGTTTTCATCAACTACTAAAACCTTAACATATTCCATTATTTATTTGGATAAAATATGTAGTTTCCCCATAAATATCCAACAATAGACCCATTCTCTAACACGCTAATTTACCTAATTATTAATAAAGCGTTTCGTTATTCAAAAATATCATTCAGCTGTAAAACTAAATCTTCAAAGATGAACGATTGAATCGTTTCGTTTGTTTTAAACGTCTTACTTTTTTGAATGTTGGAATCTTTGAATTGATAAACGGTGACCTCTTTATTCCTCGGATTGACAATCCAGTATTCTTTGACACCGCAGACTGAATAAAGGTCAAGTTTCTTAATCATATCGACCCTTTGCGTACTTTCTGATAATATCTCTACGATTAGTTCAGGAACTCCTTTGTAGTAATCATCGTCACCAAGTTTTTCCTCTAAATCACAAATAATCATCAAATCCGGTTGCACCATGCTTATGTTTTCGGGTGTGCGTTTCATTTCAATATCGAAAGGTGCCACCATCGGTTTGCACTTTTTTCCTTTAAAAGTATTGTAAAAAATTCCAAACAATTCAACTAAAGCGGCTTGGTGTGCTCTTTTCGGTGAAGCAAGAAAATATATTTGCCCATCAATATACTCAATTCTTTCATCGGTATTATTGCGTAACTCCAAAAACTCTTCAAATGAGGCTGTTTTACCATAACCGATATAACTATAATCCTCCTGCTTTTCGCTTACCATTTCACGCTTTGGATTAAGTTGCCGATCAACTTCTATAATAGGTGAAAGCTTGGCAATGACTGTACCATTCCGTGAAATAAGAATATCTTCTTTGCCTGCAAGCAGTAAATACTTACCGAAATTATTTTGCAATTCGGTGGAAGTAATAATCATTTTATAAACCCCTTCCCGTTAGCTATAATAGCTATTTTAGCTAATTATAACATAATAGGAAAAAGTGCAAAAGCCGATTAAACTTTTGCACTTTGGTATTTATTCAGAGACCACTGCCTTATTAGTTTCGTAAACAGCCCAATTTGAAGGACTAATTTGCTCCGATAATCTTACTAATTTTTGCTTTAATGAACTTGCTTTAACAGTTTCCATTGGTGTTGGTTGATAATTATTGCGATTTGTTACGGACGAAATACTAAATGGAATGACGTTAATCTCCTTCTTATCGGTTAGTTTTCCATCCTTAACATAAAAGGTTTGTTGGAAGACAAAAGTATCTTTGTCACTTGGATTTTTGTTGCCACCAAACATAAAGTTACCTAGGCTATAAACGATAAATTTTCCATTATATTCTTCGATTCCTTGGACAACATGTGGGTGGTGGCCTAGCACTAAATCAGCCCCGCTATCAACTGCAAACCTTCCAAGGGATTTTTGAACTTTGTTTGGTGTGTAGCTTCTTTCCTCTCCCCAATGAAAATGGACAATCACGATTTCAATACCCTGGTCCCGTAGGTTTTGAATATCATTTTTTATTTGCTTTCGTACCCCCGCAGAGTCACTCCAGCCTTTGTAGCCAAGCGCACCAACCTTTACTCCTTTTATTTCCTTTATATACTGGTGTTCGAAGCCGAAAAAACCAATATCAGCCTTTTTCAAATTTTCTACCGTATCAGTGTACCCTTTTTGTAAATAATCAAAGGTATGGTTGTTTGCTAGATTGACAGCTTCTATGTTTCCTAGTTTTAAAATCTCTGTAAAAGATGGATCTGCTTTGAAGCGAAATTTCTTTTCCGCTTTAGCTGTTGCTGTCGTTAAAGTTGTTTCTAAATTGACCATTGTTAAATCGTCTTCTTTGAATAGGTCCTTAATATTTTTCACAAAATGATCAAACCCATTATTCTTAGCTTCTTGGTTGAAGCTCCCTTGGTAACTCGAATTCGTGTCACCACCAAGTGTAACATCACCTGCAGCACTAATTGTAATCGAGATTTCTTCAACATACTCCTTAACCGCTACATTGATTTCCTTTTCAGCCATAATGATGGTAACTATGTTTATTTTGCTATCCCACTTAATATCAGCTCCAAATGCTATTTCTAGCAATCTAACAGGGACCATAGTTTGTCCTTCAATCATCCGAATGGGAGCATCTAAATCATAACTTTTTCCATTTACTAATACTTCCTCTTCATTTATACGAAGATCAACCATAGTCGCATCCTTAGTTGCAATTACTTTTTGTTCAACACTATCCCATTTAACATCTGCCCCGATCGTTTCAAAAATACTACGGAGCGGCACCACAGTTCGTCCATCTACTAATAAACCATTATCTAGCGTTACTGTTTCTTTCGCGGACACAAAACTCCCTGTTAATGTTGTTAAAAATACTATAAAAACTAATGCAATAAATGATTTCATATACAATCCCCCTATTAACTCGATCAGGGAATTGTATGCAGAAAACGAAGGCTTTAGACCTTTTAATCCTATTTATATGAAAAAAAGAGTAGATACAACGAAAGGTTGTCTACTCTTTATTAATTAATTTAGTAGTTTTATAACTTCACAACAACTCTACCTTTGGATTTTCCCTCTAAAATAGACGATAATGCTTTAGGTAATTCATCCAAAGTAATTTCATGCCCAATCGTATTTAATAAATGGTCAGGTTTTAAATCGTCAGCCATGCGGTCCCATAGTTCTTTTCTGGTTTCCATTGGACAATATACGGAATCAACGCCAAGAATACTAACACCTCGAAGAATATATGGAAATACCGTTGTTGGTACTTCGCCACCGCCCGTTAAACCACTAACCGCAACGGCACCTAGATAGTTTAATTGAGATGCAATCGCAGCCAAGGTTTTACCTCCAACTGGATCTACTGCGGCAGCCCAACGTTGTTTTCCTAGAGCCGGTATTTTGTCTCCTACAATCTCTTCACGAGATAGAATTTCTTTCGCTCCGAGGTCACGTAAAAAGCTATGCTCTGACTCTTTACCAGTACTGGCTATGACGTTATAGCCTTTTTTTGCCAACATTGCTACAGCCATGCTGCCAACTCCTCCTGTAGCTCCTGTTACAAGAACATCGCCTAACTCAGGACGAAGTCCATTTTTTTCTAAGCGATCAATAGACAATGCAGCTGTAAAACCAGCGGTACCGTAAATCATAGCCTCTTTTAAAGTTAGCCCTTCCGGAAGTGGAACGATCCAATCAGCGGGCACCCTTGCATATTCGCTAAAACCGCCGTAGTGAGATACTCCAAGCTCGTAACTTGTAACAATAACCTCATCGCCCTCATGATATCTGGAATCCTTTGAATCAACTACTGTTCCAGCAAGGTCGATACCTGGTATGAATGGATAGGATCTTACAATTTTGCCATTTGGAGTACTGGCTAACCCATCTTTGTAATTAACACTTGAAAAAGCAACCCGGATTGTTACCTCTCCCTCTGGTAAATCATTTAAATTAACTTCCTTTATGCCAGTACCAAACTCTTCCCCTTCTTTATTTACAACAAATGCCCGAAAACCTTTTTCCAAGAAAAACCCTCCCCCTAAAGATAACGGTATGTAATGTGAATATTCAGAGTATTCATCACAAATATTGTACCATAGCAAAATAACAAAAGTACATTAAAAAAGGCGTTTAAAAAAGACAGCCCGAGTTAAGGCTGTCATAGAACTATATTTTAAATAAAGTTATTTTTTCTCATCATAGGCAATCAAAACAACGTTATCACTTGCTTCTTGACTTAATTCTTGTTCTAGATTTTTTACCTTACGAATTTGTTCTTCATTTAAATTTGCAACCGGAAAACTTTGATTGGTCATGTAAATGCTCCTTTCTTGGTTACTCTTTTAAATTTTTTCCCTACTAAAAAGGCTTTATTCATGATTACGACCATAAGAATGTACCATTGGCATGCCACCAGCAAAACACGAATTTACAACGTGAAGGAAATACTATAAAGCTGACTCTTCCTGAGCCCAAGGCTTGTCTGTGCCTAGACGGCCTTGCATGCCCACCACTCCATGTATAGTCGAATAAAGTTTAAATCATATATGAGTAGTTTCCTTTCCTAATTCACGATGTAATACTTCTCCCATACGCTTCATCCCTTCAGTGATTTTCTCTACAGACATATTTGAATAATTTAAACGCAATGTATTTTTTTGTTTACCATTTGGAAAAAATGGCACACCTGGAACACAAGCAACATTATTTTTCAAACACTCAGTAAATATATGCGTTGAATCAACGTCTTCAGGAAGCTCAACCCAAATAAATAATCCACCTTCTGGCTTACTGTAAGACAAATTCTTTGGAAAAAATTCTTCAATACAAGATAACATAGCTGTGCATCTTTCTTTATAAACAGCTCTGATTTTATCAATGTGCTCTTCGATATTGTAAAGCTCCATATACTTTGCTGTAATTCTTTGAGCAAAGCTGTCAGTGTGAAGGTCAGCTATTTGCTTAAAAGCAACGTACTTATCAATGAAAGATTTGTCTGCACAAATCCATCCAAGTCGAAGACCGGGAGTAAAAATCTTAGAGAAAGTGCTTAAATAAATCACTCTACCCTCTGTGTCAAAATGTTTCACAGGCGGTAGTTCCTCCCCACCAAATCTAATGGCTCCATATGGATTATCCTCTACAATCAGCACATCATATTGATTAGCAAGCTCAATCATTCTTTTTCGTCTTTCGAGTTTTAATGTGCGACCTGTAGGGTTTTGGAAATCTGGAATCGTATAGATCAATTTTGCGTTAGGATGCTCTTGCAGCTTTTTCTCTAGCGCTTCCATCACCATTCCATCATCATCCATTGTTACTTCAACAAATTTGGCATTGTATGACTTGAATGCATTAATTGCTGCAAGATATGTTGGGCTTTCGCAAATAATAGTATCTCCCTCATCGATAAATAATCTTCCAGTAAGGTCAATTGCTTGCTGGGACCCTGATGTAATAAGAACATTGTCAATAGTTGAAGTTATCCCAATAACTTTTATCCTTTGACAAATAGCTTCTCTTAAAGGAATATACCCTTCAGTCGTACTATATTGAAGAGAATCCGCACCTTTTTCAGTCAATACAGCATTGCATACATCCTTAAGAGATTCTACAGGAAACAATTCTGGAGCTGGCAGTCCTCCTGCAAAAGAAATGACTTCTGGTCTTTCTGTTACTTTCAATATTTCACGTGTCTCAGAAGATTTTACAAAACGAGCTCTCTCGGCTAATTTATTTTCCATTTATCAACATTCCTTTTTATTTTTCTTAATTGATTGCGTTTATCAATTATTTTAATAGTTCTTAATAGCTACCTTTACTTGAATGATAACCTGAATTTTCAGTTATTTGTATTTTATTAGACTTCCTCTGTTTGTCGATACCTGCCCAAATAACAATTGGAATAAGTAGTAATGAAAGTACGGCACCAGCAATTGAAAGGGCAGCAAAACTAGAATGTGCTACAACCATTCCAGATAGTCCTCCTCCTAATGCCCCTGACAAAGCAATCCAAACATCTACAGAGCCCTGTGTTTTAGCCCGAGTAGAAGGTGGAGTTGAATCTACAAGAATTGCTGTACCGCTAATTAAACCAAAATTCCAGCCAAGCCCAAGTAAAGCAAGTGCTATAATGAGTACACCCATCGAGTCAGCAGGTCCCATAGCGGCTAAAATACCTGAAACAAGTAGAGTAATAGCTGAAGCAATAGCCATAACAGCACGGCCAATTTTATCAACAAGAATACCAGTTGCTAACGAAGGCAAAAACATAGCTCCTATATGAAATCCAATTACAAGTCCTACTTCATTCAAATCATGTCCATGATGTCCCATATGTATGGGTGTCATCGTCATAATTGCCATCATCACAAATTGAGTTAGAACCATTACTGCAGCTCCAGCAAAAATACCTCGATTGTTTATCGACAATAATTTAGAATTTTCCCCTAAAACTGAATTACTAGTTGTTCTTTGCACATCTGATATTACTTTTGCAACAATAAAGGGATCAGGACGAAGTAAACTGAATAGAACTAAACTAGCAAGTATATACGCCGCAGTAGCTAGTATAAATGGACCAGCTAAAGCAGGAATTCCTATGGATATTGCGAACTCACCCATTACTTCAACCAGATTTGGGCCTGCAACAGCACCAAATGTGGTGGAAACCATAGCCATACTAATAGCCTTTGCCCTTTGTGATGAGTTTGCCAAGTCCGTGCCTGCGTACCGCGCTTGTAAGTTTGTAGCTGTTCCGGCACCGTAGATAAGCAGTGAAGTAAATAAAAGTAGAATGCTATTCATTAATGCTGATATGACTACACCGATAGCACCGATACCTCCAGCCAAAAATCCTCCCGCAAGTCCAGCACGACGACCAAATCGTTGAGAAAATCGTCCAACTAGTAACGCAGCCCCTGCTGAACCTAAAGTAAATAGCGCCGTCGGAATTCCCGTTACACTATCTGTACCTAACATGTCTTGGGCTAGAAGTGCCCCTACTGTTATTCCTGCTGCAAGTCCCGCTCCTCCAAAAATTTGGGATACGACAACAACAATTAATGTTCTTTTATATAATTGTTGTTGTTTTTCTGAAGAATTAATGTAGATTTGTAACCAAGCTAATTGAACATCTGACTTTTTTACGCGATTGTCTAACACATTCTCACCTATCTTTCTAGAAAGCTAATTCTTTTTGCTGTCAGAATTCAGCTAGATTTCAAATATTTTAACACTAACAAAAATAGCCACACAATATAAAAATTGTATGGCAAACAATTTTATGAAAGTTTGGTTAGTAAACGTTTAAGAATGATCAATCCTTGCTCAAGCTCTTCAAGTGTTTCTGGTGCACAAACAGCAACCCTTACAGCCTGCTCTGGGCAACTATTTCCAACAACAAAGCGTTCAGCCGCATACACCTGTACCCCATGCTGTGCAGCTAGCGATTCAAATTCAGCACCTGTAACCTTATTTGGTAATAACAGCCAGCGAAAGATGCCTGTTTCAGTACCCAAACACGTATAGTCTGCTAAATATTGATTGACGAGTTTATTTCTTTGTAAGGTTTGTTCCCGATGTCCTTCAATTAAGTCCTCAAACTGATTCGATACAATAAGACGTGCTGTCAATTCTGCTAATAACGGGGAAACGGATATATTTAAATTATAAAGCGCCCTTGAAATTAACTCCTTGAATCGAGTCGGCACTGCTACATAGGCTAATCGTAACCCAGGTGCTATTGATTTCGATAAACTCGCAATATGGATGACATGATCTGGTGCAAATGATGCGACTGCTGGTATTGGCTTTTCGTGGTGAAGATGATACGTCGCATCTTCAATAATGAACTGATTATACTTATTGGCAATTTCTGCAATTGCTATTTGATTCTCAACTGACAAACGCGTAGTTGTCGGATTATGATAATCCGGGATTAAGTAAATGCCTTTAATATTCTCATTTTTACACGCATATTCAAAGGCAGCAGGACTCATTTCATTGTTCTCTGATTTTATCGGCACTACTTGCAAACTAAGCATTGCTGCAACAGTTTTTAAGCCCGGATACGTATGATGATCAGCACCAATGCGATCACCTGGTCAACAAAGACTCGCCAGTGTGGCAGCAATCGCATTTTGACCCCCATTTGCAAATAATATATGATCAACTGTTGTTTCAAATCCACCTCTTTTGATTAGCTTTATAGCGGCATCCTTTTGCCAAAAGCTTTCGCCTGCTCGAGCATAACCAAACCATTTTTCATAATCTGTTTCTTGCAGCATACTTTTCAGTTGAAGTAGTAGTGGCTCATAAGAAGCATTATCTGGTAGTGTTGCCCCCATTTCAATTAAATGCTTCGGCTTCGATTCTTCAAGTAAATACGCATTCGATAAAGCATCATATGATACAAAAGTACCACTTCCAACCGATGCACTTAACAAGCCATTTAATACACACACTTTAAACGCTTTTGAAATGGTACTCAGATTTACATCTAAATAATCGGCCAGTTCTCGCTGAGGAGGAAGTTTCGTTCCAGGCAATAAAACCCCATTTACAATGTCCTGTTTTAATTGATCTGCTAGTACTTGATAAATTGGCTTTTTGCTTTTATCTATAGATGGTTTCCAGCTCATCGGATAGTTTTCAAAAGAATTAATTGGCATAATAATCATCCTTTTTCATACAATTGTATGATTGTGTTGTTTATATAACAATTATAATCTTCTTTATAGTAAAAGGTTGCGGCTTCTGTCAAAAAGTATACTTTATGACTCGTGAAAAAATAGGTGTCATAAGTTTATAAAATGTTGGATTTTGTGTAAAATTAGGAGAAACTAATTCTAGACGTAACAGATTTTGGATGAAGAATCTTTTGTACTGTATGATAAAGATAATTTGAAGGGATGTTTTGATTTGATTCGTGTATTGTTTGTTTGTCTTGGTAATATTTGTCGCTCTCCAATGGCAGAGGCGGTCTTGCGGTATTTATTAATCAAAGAAGGTTTGGATGGAAAAATTGAAGTTGATTCCGCTGGAACAGGAGATTGGCACGTGGGAGAGCCTCCACATAAAGGCACCCAAAAGAAACTAGAAGAGTATAAGATTGATTACAGTTCAATTCGTGCCCGTCAATTAAATCGCACAGATTTAAATCATTTTCATTATGTGATTGCAATGGACGAAAAAAATCTTAATGACATTAGTGTTATCGCAGGGAAAAATCCTTCAGCCTATATTGCTAGATTAATGGATTTTGTTGATGATAAGTCTATAGTTGATGTACCGGACCCTTATTTTACTGGGAATTTTGATCTTACCTATGAACTTGTAAAAGATGGATGCGAGCAGTTGCTTGATTTTATTCGCAGTCGTGAGAAGATTTAACATTTGTACAGTAATGAAAAAGGTCGGCTAATCTAAAAATGATTAGCCCTTCAATGACCGTTTCACCAACCATTGAAAAAACTTGTAATGTAATAGAAGAAAGTAAATCAATAATGGATAACTAAAAGCAGAATACCAAATTTTCCACTCATTATATTTAATAAAGCCGAACTTAAAAGATAAAAATTCAAAGGCGAGAGTAAATAAAGTAAACCAAAAAATATAAATTATTTTCGACTGTAATGACTTATCAAAAGGGTAAAAGTTCAGTAAAATTATACTTGCAGTAGAATAAAAAA
>JAEWMK010000148.1 GCA_023457235.1 Bacillota bacterium | reverse complement strand
GTATTTGCGGTGATGGGCCCGAACGAATACGTTTGGAAACAATGGCTCATGAATATCAATTGCCTGTTCAATTTTGCGGGCACCTTTCTAGGGCGGTTTTGGCAACTGAGTTAGCTGAAGCGGATATTTTTGTGCAGCCATCCAGGGCTGAAAATTTTCCGTTTTCCGTCCTAGAAGCCATGGCGTCAGGCTGTGTCCCTATTGTGTCGGATGTAGGAGGTATGACCGAGCAGATAGAGCATGCTGTTTCCGGTTTTATCTTTGAATCTGAGAACGCAATTCAATTATCTGAGATCATAAAAGAATTACTGGTGAACTCCAAGCTGCTTGTAGATTTAAAAATGAATGCACGTAGCCGTGTTGAAACTCTCTTTTCTATTGACAAGATGATTGCGGATACAGAGTTAGTCTATAGAAAGACACTAAAAAATTATAGAGAATAGTAACTAAGTTGGGGGTGAGTAAATGAATATTTTGATGATCACGAGTATAAAAATGCCTAGTACTGGAGGTGTAAATACTTATATTTCTGATTTAATGGACCAATTGAAAAAGAAAGGTCATTTGGTAAAATTAGTTTCTTACTCAGATATTGCAGATTACTATAATTCCTCTGATATACAGTTGTATAATTCCTTTTATAAGGAGTTATTTTTAAAGCTCATTGATAAAGTTCCCACCCCCATTTTAGAAATGGAAATCAAAAAATATAGTATGCGTTTATTGCTTAGAAGGATTGATTTTAAAAAATTTGATGTAGTTCATTCCCAAGACGGTATTGCCAGCCAAGCATATGTTGAAACTGGAGCGAAATTGCCGTTAGTCGCGACCATACATGGTTGTTATACAAGCGAAGCAATATACGGAAATCCAAATGCACATTCCCATCAATCATTGTATCAACGATATGACCAATTTGCCGTAGATGCCCCTTTGAAAGTAATTACCGTTTCTTCTTTTATCAATCAAAATTTGCCAAAAATTGATGAAAAAAAATTAAATATAATCCACAATGGCATTGATCTTGAGTTTTTCCATCCAACATATGCAACTGGCAATAAAATAAAAATTACTACAACAGGTAATTTCCTTCGATATAAAGGCCATGATATTTTATTACGATCTCTTCAATTATTAAAAAATAAAGGTTATGAGTACGAGTTATATATGTATGGAAAGGGATTTGAATTGAAAGATGAATATATGAAACTTGTAAAAGAAAATAATCTTCCGGTCTATTTTATGGATCATGTTTCAAGAAATGAATTAGTAAAGCATTTACAGAATACTGAAGTCTACATCCAGCCCTCGCGATTGGAAAATTGCCCATTTTCAATATTAGAAGCAATGGCCTGCGGATGTTCGGTTATTTGCAGCAATGTCGGCGGGATGCCGGAAATGGTTAGAGATGGCTACAATGGGCTCATATTTGAAACTGAAGATGCTATTGGATTATCAAAGCATTTAGAAAATTTACTACAGTATAAAGATCTTAGGGATCGTATGAGGAGAAATTCTAGAAAACTTGCTGAGGAGTCCTTTTCTATCGAACAGATGGTGGAAAAAACAATAAAGGTTTATTCCTCGATTATTAAAGAAATTTGATTGACTAAAACGCGAAAAAGCCCCAATAGGGCTTTTTTATTTTTTCATTACAACATTTGGAATATGTGAAATTCTACCTAACTCCTCAACGGTAATAGGGGTTAAGTTTCCTGTCTCTACGTTCATTAAAAATAACCAATACCCTTGTTTACAATAAAACTTTAGTAATTCTAATAACGGTTTAGTCCGTTCTTGAAGCATAGGAGTATTCCACTCAAAGGAAATGGAATCAATTTTGTTATGAGTCAGAAATTTTTCCATTCCAATGAATGCATCATATTCCGCACCTTCAATGTCCATTTTTACTAAACGAATATGATCAATTTGATTATAGTAAAAATCTAAGGGGACTGACTCAACTTGTACTTGAATCAGTGTATCTTGAAAAACGTTTTTGTTCCATACATCCACCTTATATAAAGTTGAGAGTGCAGGATTCTTCTCATCAATGGTGAAGGATAGTGTATCTTCTTTTGAGTAAACCGCCTTATTTATGGGGAAGACAGTTTTCCTCAACCAATTCATGGAAATGTTATCCTGAAGGAATTTGAAAATATTTTTATTTGCCTCAAAACAATAAACTCTACCGTTGTTTCCAACTAAATAACCAGCAAGGATAGAAAATAAGCCGACATTAGCTCCTATGTCGATGACGACATCGCCAGGCTTTATAGTATTAATAAAATATTTAGTTAATCCAGGATCATAAACCCCGTGAATGATTAAATCTGGTCCTATACCGTTATCGTCAGATGGAATAATTAATTTACCGTTATAGGTAGTATGAATGAGCATTTTCCCTTCTCCAATATAAGTACCTCTCATAATATCACCCTTAATTTAGAAAAAAATTATATATTTTCTGTATTTACTATACGTACAAAGATGAGATTTTCTTTGCAGCTTTTATATGACAATGTTCGTCTATAATGGTGTTTCTAGCTTGAAGCCCTAATTTCACACGAAAATTCTCGTCTATTGATAAAGAGAGAATAGCTTCTGCCAATCCATCAAAATCAAAAGGTTTGATGAGAATCCCATTTTCTCCGTTTACAATCAGTTCTTTTAACCCAGCGATCGCACTGGCAATAACGGGTATACCAGAGGCCATTCCTTCAAGAGCAGAGATTGAAGTTGCTTCTTCTACCCCTTCTGAAGGTACCGATGGAACGATGGATACATCCGAGGACATTGTATATTTTTTTACAAGATAGTTGTCGACAGACCCTAACATCATACAAACATCTTCTAAGTTCTTTTCTCTTATATAAGAAGATAGAGCACTCATTTCAGGGCCATCACCTAAACAAATTAAAAGAAACTTGGAATTAATGGATTTAAGTCTTTCTACTGCCTTAATAGCATATAAAACCCCATTTTTCTCGACTAACCTTCTGGTACAAATAATGATAAATTTATCTTCCGGTAAGGATAATTCTTTTTTTAGAGCATATTTATCCATTTTTAGATCAAAGCTTGATATATCTATAAAATTTTTCATGGCAATAATTTCATGATTGTAATCAAAAGAATTAATTATATATCTTTTGATATTACTATCCGCCGTAATGATTAAATCTGCGGAAAAGATGCCTTCCTTTTCAAGTGATAATAAATAACTTTCCTCAATACCCCCACGCTTAATAACTCTGTCCGAAATATTTTCGTTCGCAACATAACCATGAACGGTTAGGATAATCCTTTTATTTGTTAGAGAACGAATAATCGAGGCACAGATTACATCATGAACATGAAGGACATCGTAATCATCGAAGTTTATGTGTCTAGAAATAATGGTTTTATACATAAAGCGATCTTTTTCATAATTTTTAATAAAGCTAGGGATATTGGAATGTTGATTAAATAGATAAGTAAATTGATCAACGATGGACGCTCCATCTTTTATTAAATGATGGACATTTCTCATTGAGAAAATTTCAATAGTATGTCCGATTTTCTCTAAACCATTCTTTAGTAATTGAATATGGGTAGTTACCCCGCCTACAACAGGAAATTGCCAAAAACTACATATTAATACCCTCATTCAGGATTCACTTCCTTTGAATCCATCATCATCTCCTCTAGATTCAGGCACTCAGGATAGCTGGCTGCATTTTGAAGTAAATGAATAGTCCTTATATAATTGCTCGTTTGCTTTTGTGAGTGGGTTAGTTGGAAGAGTTTAACTTGCAGATAATATAGATCGGTATAAAAGGGATGGTGGATTAACGATTTTGTTATGAGACTTTGTGCAAGCTCGTATTGCTTTAGCTCCAATAAGCATTGAATTACCCATCGAATGAAAACTCCTTGGTATTCATTTTCTATATTTGGGCAGGATAGCAACTCCTTTACCTTTTTTATTACACCAAAAAAGTCCCCAGATTCAAAGTTTAGTGCGATTTCTCTTCCTGGCCAAACCGGGGAAGTATCACTTTGTGCCTGTAATAAGATTTTTTCGATTTTCCCCTCCTTCAATGGTGCCTTTCTAACCGCTAAGGGTTGCCAAATAAAGAACGAAGCATTTTGATTTAGCTGATGCCTGACAGGTCCAAACACCTCATCGGCATCCGTTTGGGAAAGAAACCTGTGAAGGATCTCCCTTGCATCGGGATCATCAAAGGTTTTATCTTCCAAGAAAAGTGACCAATCATTCAGCTTATATTTTGGTACAACTTGAGACTGTGCTATTTGTTCGTAAAATTGAGCGAGTTCCTTAAGAATATAATCCCAACTATATTGTTTGACGGTTTCTAATCCAGCTGAATGGAGAGCATAATATAAGGATTCATCAGTTAATAAACGAATAATGCTATCGGCAAGACCTTGCACATCCCCTGGTTCTACCATCAGGCAATTCTGTTCATGCTTAGCGTACTCAGTAACTCCCGGTGTCCTAGTTGTTACAACTGGAGTGCCGCAAGCCATAGATTCTAAGGGAGGGAGCGGAAATGCTTCGTAATAGGATCCACATACATAGACGGTGGCTTTTCGATAAAGCTCGCCAATTTGTGCTTGGAGAGGATTCACGAACACTTCCCCTGCTGGTGTTTGCGGCTGTGTCTGAGTCAGCCATAAGAGTTCTATATCGTGCCCCTTTTCTTTCACCAAATCAAAAGCTTTTAGTAAATCAGCCATTCCCTTAAACTTGCTCGTATCACTTCCGACTATCATCATGTATTTTTTTTCATTTTTTGCTTGTTTGGGATAAAAAACTTCTGAATCCAGTGCATTGGGGAATACGAGTGATTCCCGCTTAAAGCGGTTTTTAATAATCTCTTTTACTGGATTGGATACAGTGATAATATAGGGAGCCAGTTGAAATTGATGTTGGATGACAGGTAAAAGATCGACATTTTCTATCGGTTTAAATAGGTGGAAGTCTCCCTGCTCAAAATAGACTACCGGTGCAATTCCTGATTCAATACAGGCATGAATATGATCCCAATAGGTTGCAACGATGACATCACAGAGAGGAAGGGCACGAGTTAATTCAATACCGAAAGGAACTTTAATATAATTTGCCTCAATAGGGTACCAGTCCGGCTTTGGGAAGTGAGAGACGATAGATACATTTAAACCCAATTTCTTTAGGCCATTTGCATGCTGAAGAATGACCTTTACACCGCCACAAACGCCGACATGGGTCATTGCATAGACAATATGGAGAGGTTGGGACTTTTCCTCTGGTAGTTTTTCAATGTTTTGAGGCGATGCATCTTTTAATCTTTTGACTCGTTCGGTAAATTCATGTGATCGAAGCATTTGTATTAATTGCATTAGAAAATCCTCCTTCTTGCCTTCCTACCTCATTGTTTTAACTCTTATCCAGTTAGAACGTCCCGCTCTGAAAGTAGACCGCTTTTATATTTGATATAAAATAATAATTTATGAATGATTGGGTGGGAAGGTTTACATTCAGCTGCTTTCTTTAAATAAAACAAAGCTTCTTTTAAGTTTTCTTGCATTAAATAAATGGTTGCCAGCTCCGTAGCCGGTATAAATCCCCATAGGTCTTCTGCAATATATCCAAGGTCTTCATTCGGTTTTGTAAGGTTTAAGGCAATTTGGAACCAAGAAATAGCATTTGTTATCTTTCCTTGCTCTTTGTAAAAATAGGCGATTTTACAGATAATTTCAGCCCTTGGCGGAATATATTCAAAACTTTTTAGAAGCGATTTAATGGCATTTTCATTATCGTTTAATTGTTTATAGCAGTGGTAAAGATCCTGAAATGCGGTTAAATAAAAGGAGGTACAGTTTTCTTTATCTTTAAGGAAAAACTCATTAAATGCATCCGCAGCTTCCTTATATTGTTGATTGGCAGTAAGCTCTCTGCCATAGTAGTAAAGCTGCCTTGAATTTAAAATCCCTTTGTTTTCCAAAACGTTTTCAATAATCTTTAAATTTCGGTTGGTTATCCGGTTTTCTCTATGCCGATGGGTAATGCCGATATCTGAATAAAGGATGTTATGACTATAACTAAATTCTACATATTCATGAACAGGTTCTACCCATAGATAGTTGCGGCTTCTTTTGATCAACCGCTCTCGTTTAAATTTCACCTTTGGCAGTCCATTCTCTTCGACGCCAAGATTATAATTCATAATAACGACATCGACTTCAGGACTCATTGTTTTCTTTAATTCGAGAAATTTTTGGCGATCTTCTGGCAATAATACATCATCGGCATCTAACCACATAAGGTATTCTTTCGTTCCCTTTGAGAAAGCAAAATTTCTTGCTGCCGCAAAGTCACCAATCCACTCAAAATCATATATTCGATCTGTAAACTGCTTGGCAATCTCCTTTGTGTTGTCTTCTGAACCCGTATCCACAATGATAATCTCATTAACAAGGTCCTTAACACTTTCCAAACAAGCAGCTAACATTTTTTCTTCGTTTTTTACGATCATGCATAGACTGATTTCTATCATTGATACCACCCCGTATTTTTACGTCTATTTATTATACTCAACAGAAAATACTTTGTGTTAAAGAAAATGCCCATCCATTTGGATGAGCATATGGTGGATCTATTCCTTGTTTTATAATTCTTTAAAATTAAACGGATCTAATAATTTTCTCGTAAATTAAGGGTTTAAGGGTTTATTTGGGTTAATGTTGGACAACCTGTAGTTACTGGTGTGCAATTTCCAAAAAGTGGTGTAAGTTCACTTTGTCTAAAGGTAGTTTCTCCCGAGTTTTGAGTAACAAATCCATACATTCCAGGTAAAAGGTTTAGAAATTGGACTTCGACATTTTCGTTATTTCCGGGATTATTATTACCTGTACTTAAATCTACAACACTGCAACCTGGGACAGAAATAGTGCGTTGTCCTATACATACGCGTTGACCTGATGCATTAAAAGTAAATACTCTTACGGTAACAGTTTTTGCTGTGTTCGTGTTATTTAAAACTTTAATTAGTATCCTATTTGCTGAAGTAGAAAGAAACGCACCTGTAGTGAAATCTGAAGAACCACCAAAGAAAGTAAAAATTTCTCGGATTTCTGATTTAATTTCCTCTAAGCCGAAGGAAGGGTTGAAGATGGCACTTTCAATGGCAGCAATTTCGGACTTGATTTCTTCTAAGCCAAAGGAAGGGTTAAAGATAGCACTTTCGATGGCAGCGACTTCAGATTTAATTTCTTGTAACCCAAAAGAAGGATTGGTTAAGATACTGACAATATTGGTAATATCGCCAAATGAAACATTTGATACAATACTTTCAATGTTGGCGACCTCCGACTTAATTTCTTCTAATCCGAACGATGGATTCGTGAGCAAGCTTTCGATGTTGATGATCTCGGATTTGATCTCCTCTAAGCCAAAGGAAGGATTGAAGATAGCACTTTCAATGGCGGCAACCTCGGACTTAATTTCCTCTAATCCAAACGATGGGTTGAAGATGGCACTTTCAATAGCAGCAACCTCAGACTTAATTTCCGGTAAACCGAAGGACGGATTCAGTAAAATGCTTTCGACGAAACCAAATGAGATATTTGAAACAATGCTTTCGATGTTGGCGACTTCAGACTTAATCTCTTCTAAACCAAAAGAAGGATTCGTGAGCAAGCTTTCGATGTTGATGATCTCGGATTTGATCTCCTCTAGGCCAAACGATGGGTTGAAGATCGCACTTTCGATGGCAGCGACTTCAGATTTTATTTCCGGTAGCCCGAAGGACGGATTCAGTAAAATGCTTTCGACGAAACCAAATGAGATATTTGAAACAATGCTTTCGATGTTGGCGACTTCAGACTTAATCTCTTCTAAACCAAAAGAAGGATTTGTGAGCAAGCTTTCGATGTTGATAATTTCCGACTTAATTTCCTCTAATCCAAAGGAAGGATTGAAGATTGCACTTTCAATGGCGGCAATCTCAGACTTTATTTCCGGTAAACCGAAGGACGGATTGGTTAAGATGCTGACAATATTGGTAATGTCGCCAAAGGAAACATTAGATAAGATACTTTCAATATTGGCAACCTCGGACTTAATTTCCTCTAATCCAAACGATGGGTTGAAGATCGCACTTTCGATGGCAGCGACTTCTGATTTAATTTCTGGTAGCCCGAATGACGGATTCGTTAAGATGCTAACAATGTTGGTAATGTCGCCAAAGGAAACATTGGATAAAATACTTTCAATGTTAGCCACTTCCGACTTAATTTCTTCTAATCCAAACGATGGGTTGAAGATGGCACTTTCGATAGCGGCGACTTCTGATTTAATTTCTGGCAGCCCGAATGACGGATTCGTTAAGATGCTGACAATGTTGGTAATGTCGCCAAACGAAACATTAGATAAGATACTTTCAATATTAGCCACTTCGGACTTAATTTCTTCTAATCCAAACGATGGGTTGAAAATTGCACTTTCAATGGCGGCAATTTCAGATTTAATTTCTGGTAACCCGAAGGATGGATTCAGCAAAATGCTTTCAATGGAGCCAAATGAAATGCTAGAAAGAATGCTTTCAATATTGATAATTTCAGATTTTATCTCCTCTAAGCCGAAGGAAGGATTCTGTAACAAGCTTTCAATAAGTCTTATCTCGGACTTGATCTCGATCAAACCAAAAGAAGGACTTTCTAAAAGGCTCTCAATGTGCCTGATTTCGGATTTTATTTCCTTAAGACCATACTCTGGATTCTCGATCTCATCTAATATTTTTTTTAAAATGAGTAGAATTTTAATACAGCAATCACGTCTTACACCCACTTTTTCACACTCCTTGCGATAATATCAAAAACATATTATGCAAATAATAAAATGGTGATTGGGATTTATAAGGAAAATATTAAATTGTATACTTCGCTGCTAATTTCTTATTTTATGTCTTTTCCTATAATTGGACGTATGAAGTTGCTTTTTGAACGAATGAGAATATTGTACATGTAAAACAATATATCTTATATAAGTGGAAAGTAACACATATAAGTGTAAAGTGAACATATATGTAAAGTAGATCATAATTGTAATAACGCTAGTACAACTTTAGGAAAAGGCGTGAAGCGTGATGAATGTGATTACAACATTGATGGACAAAAGAGAAGCAAAACGTATTGCGTTTGAGCGAAAAGTTCTGAGGGAGCTTTCAATCAAGCAGTTAAAAGAGAAAGTAGTCTTTTTCTTCTCTCCTTATTTTCGCTCACAATCCATTTTTTCAACCGCCATTGAGGATGGAAGTATTGATATTGCGATAGAGCTCTATATATTAGGAGCCAAAATGAGCCGTTTTGGTTACTTTGGCGAAACAGAGGAACAAGTAAGGGCTAGATGTGCTGACGAAATGAAGTACTATACTGATAGTCTATTTGAGTATTTGCAATATTGGGGCGCCGCTAGTGGAAATGATTTAGTGAACGAATCCATCTTTTTGGCAGCAGAGCAGTTCACTTCCTATTGGTGGAATGAAGGCTTTCGAAAAGGGGAAATGAGATATAAAATGCGTCTGCATTAGTTGGATGTCCTAAATTTCTTTCATATTTGTCCATTTGGTCCCATATAGTGAAGTAGGAAAAGCTTCGGAGGGACCGAAAATATGAAGAGAAAAATCCAATTTTTAGTTTTCATTTCTGGATCAGTACTATTGTTTTTTTTATTCCAATACCAGTTTTCGATTAATAATACCTGGGATTCTTGGAGTTTACCTTTATCCGGGAAAATAATCATTGTCGATCCTGGACATGGATATCCTGACCCTGGTGCGGGTCCAGAAGGTGCTTTTGAAAAGGATATAGCATTTAATATTTCATTACTCTTGAGGGATTATCTTCAAGAAGCAGGTGCCCTTGTTGTAATGACAAGGGAAGATGATTTTGATTTAGCTGATAAGGATTTAAAAGGCTACAGTAAAAGAAAAACCCAAGATTTAAAGCGCCGTGTTGAGTTGATTAATGAGTCTGATGGTGACTTGCTAGTTTCAGTTCACCTAAATTCATTGCCATCCGAAAGATGGAGTGGGGCCCAGACATTTTATTACCCGCGATTTGAGGAAAATAAACAATTAGCCAAATTGATTCAAAAAGAAATGGAAGCGAACCTTGAAAACACGGTAAGACATGCAAAAGCCATTAATCACGTCTATGTCTTGAAGGAGGCGGAAATGCCTTCTGTATTAGTGGAGGCGGGATTCTTATCTAATCCCGGTGAACGTGAGCAATTAAAATCAAAGGCCTATCAAGATAAGATTGCGGCGAGCATTTATCAAGGTATTTTACGATTATACACAGAGAATCCTAAACTTAAAGAACCTTCTCCTGAATAGAAGGTTTTTTTCTATTGTCATTGTGTTATAATCATAATGTTAAAATAATTTTATTGGGTGGTGGGTTATTTGTTAACTAATGAACAAGTTAGAGACATACTTGGAAAGATTAAGGACCCTTATTTACATAGAACACTGGCCGAAACGAACGGCATAGAAGAAATTAGTATTAAAGAAGAAAAGAATCATGTTAGTGTTAAGATTGCAATTGCTCAGGCGGGCTCAAAGGATCAAATGGAAATCCAGCAGCAAGTTGTTCAAGCATTAAAAAATGCTGGTGCAAATACTGTTGGGATTCGTGTAAACCAACTTCCTGCGGAAATCGTCGCAAGTCTCGCTCCGGCAGACGAGCCAAAATCTATCTTAGCTCCGGGAAGCGGTACAACATTTATTGCGATTGCGAGCGGTAAAGGTGGAGTTGGGAAATCAACTGTATCCGTTAACCTTGCTGTTGCACTAGCTAGATTAGGCAAAAAAGTAGGCCTTGTTGATGCTGATATCTATGGATTCAGTGTACCTGATATGATGGGAATCGCTGAGCGTCCGCAAGTTCAAAATGACCGCATTATGCCAGTTGAACGTTTTGGCGTAAAGGTTATTTCAATGGGCTTCTTTGTTGAAGATAATGCACCAATCATTTGGCGTGGTCCAATGCTAGGTAAAATGTTAAATCAGTTCTTTACTGAAGTAGAGTGGGGCGAGCTTGATTATCTATTATTAGACTTACCTCCGGGAACTGGAGATGTAGCGTTAGATGTTCATCAAATGATCCCGCATTGTAAAGAGATTATCGTAACAACTCCACACCCAACGGCAGCCTTTGTTGCAGCCCGTGCCGGCGCAATGGCGTTGAAGACAGACCATGAGCTATTAGGTGTAATTGAAAATATGTCTTATTTCGAAAGCAAAGTAACAGGCGAAAAAGAGTACATTTTCGGTAAAGGCGGCGGACAAAAGCTTGCTGAAGATTTAGATGTAACTTTATTAGGACAAATTCAGCTTGGTCAACCTGAAATTGATGAAAATGATTTTGCTCCATCGATCTATGATGCAAATGATAAAATCGGTAAAGTATATATTGAAATCGCTGAACAGGTTGTTAAACTTGCTGGAAAATAAAATGATTGTCATTAAAAAATGTCAGGCTCTTGATTGCCTGACATTTTTTTTGGGGAAAGCTTATTGTCCACCTTCGCCGCCGCCATCACCACCGCCTTCTTCACCGCCACCTTCTTCTCCTCCTTGTTGTTGTCCTTGTTTTTGGAGTTCTTCAGCGCCTTTGATTAGAAGGTCTTGCATTTTAGCTTTGAAAAGTGGGCTTTCAATAGTTTCTATCACAACCGTTTTCATTTGTTCCCGAAACTTTTGAGCTTTCAGTGCGTCGGTTAATTGCTTTTCCATTTCAGGATTTTTTAATATATCAATCATTGCAGCTTGGTAATCCGGGTCCTTCATTAAATCCTTCATGAGTTTTTCGTGTTCTTTTTTCATTGATTTTGCAAAGCTTTCAGCAAATTTTGGGTCTTCAAATTGCTTTTTCCAGAAGTCTTCAGCTTCCTTTGAAGTGAGAGCCCCCTTAATCGTTTCCTTGACAACCGTTTCATCCATTATCAGCTTTGCTTTTGTTTTTTCATCATTTAGTACATCCTCAATAGCCTTCTTTCCTTCATCCGTTTTGAGGATATCTACGACCAATTTTTTTGTCCCCTCATAATCAGCCGATTGTCCGTTTCCCTGGTCAGCAGGGGCGCAGCCATTCAATAAAAAAAATAAAAGAAGCACGAGGAGCATTGGGGATATTCTTTTCATAATTAAAAAGCTCCTTTCAATAAAGATTCCTACTTTTAGGATGATAAGAAATTCAAAAATTATACGTTTTCTTGTTCTAGCTTTTTAAGGGAGTGATTGATACAATTAAACAAGGATTTAAAACAAATAATGGTGTATTTGAAATTTGTTGGGGGCTTAAAAAGGTGACGAGTCGAAATTGGGTTTATTTATTTTTTACAACACTAATCATCGGTGCAGTTAGCACAATCTTCGTTGGCTTTGCAGTTGAATGGAGTAAATATTCGGTTTTCTTTGCAACATTTAATATTGTTGAAATTTTATCGATTGCGATTTGGTTTATTGGAGTAGGCTTCATTTTCAGTTTGATCAGCCAAGCGGGTTATTTCGCTTACTTAACTGTTCACCGTTTTGGTCTAGGGATGTTTAAGTCCTTATGGGGACCAGTTCAAATTGTATTAACTGTATTTATATTATTTGACTTTATCTATCTTCGTTATACCACCTTTGCAAAAGAAGGGGATGCACTACTTCCTTATGTAATTCCAGCGGTGTTAATTCTTATTTATGGATTGATCGTTGCTTATTATAAAGTGAAACAAACGAATCAATCAGCTTTTATCCCTGCCTTGTTTTTTATATCAGCTATTACAATTATCGAATGGGTTCCAGCTCTTCGTGCAAATGAACGGGACTGGCTATTATTAATGATTTTCCCTCTCATTATTTGTAATACATGGCAACTATTCATTTTGCACAAACTTAATCAAAAAAGTAAAAAATAGCTGATCGCATTTGATCAGCTATTTTATTTCAGAGCTTCTGATTTCGGCATTAGAGATTAATTCATCAACCGTGACACTTTGAAGGTTTTTGGACTTTAATCCTTTAATAATAAGTGGTAAAGCTTTATCGGTTTGGGTTGCGGAATCAGATGCATGAAGTAACACGATATCACCTGCGCTTACATTTGGAACCACATTTTCTACGATTTTTTCAACCCCTGGATTCGTATAATCCTTCGAATCGACGCTGTAATGAACAATAGAGTACCCGTAACTATCCGCGATTTTTAAGATTTTTTTATTGAAATTCCCATTAGGTGTACGGAGAAACTTTACATCCTTGATCCCTAATTTTTTTAATGTTGTGTCGGCAAGCAGGATATCCTTTTTAATTTTTTTCTCATCCCAATCAGCATAATTGCGGTAATGGTAACCCATGCTGCCGATATCATGTCCTTCTTTCACAATTCTCTCTACCACTTGTGGGTGCCTTTCAGCCCAAGAAGCAGAAATAAAAAACGTAGTATTTTTAATTCCTTCATTTTTAAGCACGTCCAATATTTTATCAGCTTGTTCATCTCCCCAGTTTATATCGAACGTAAGGGCAACATTTTTTCCGGTCTTTTCTCCTTTATAAATGGCCATCGGACCTTCCTTCGTTGAAAAAACAGATTGTTGTTGGTTGCCCATATACAAAATACTAGCTGTAAAAAAAGCAGCTATGATTATAATGAGAGATTGTTTAAGCCTCTTACCATTAATCACATAAAAAAATTTCATTAAAATCCTCCTCCAACAAATGATTGCGATGGTAATAAATATGCAAAATTGGACAAGACTATGAATAAAATTTTTTTAGCGAGAAAAATTATCATTACAATCCAAATTCGAGGTGACGGTATGCTAGCATTTTTAGTTAATAAAAGAGAAATAAAAGAACTAGAGTATTTATTAAAAAGAGAAATGGAGGAAATACTGCATGACCTTAATGATTCAAGGATCGACCAAATCGTAAAGCATGCAATGGAGGACCGTTATCAAGTTTTGTTTAATTTTTTTAAAAGATTTGCTTCCGATAAAGAGTGTAGCAAGTATTTAAGAACGAAAAAGTTTAACCAGTCATTATAAGTACTTGTTGACCGAAGAAAATTATTATGATATATTATTTTCACTGTTTTAAAAAACACGATTTTCTATTAATAAAATAGTGTTGACATTAATGAGAATTCTTGTTAATATATTAAAGTCCCGAGCAGGTCGTTAGACAATAAACAAAAAAAACTTGTTGACTTCTGCGAATGATCTTGGTATAATAGAAAACGTCATTGAAATGATCTTTGAAAACTAAACAAAATGTCAAGCGTGCAAATACAGTTGAACATCAAGTTCAACAAACAAGTCAGTTTTAATTTTGAGCAATCAAACACTTTTCGGAGAGTTTGATCCTGGCTCAGGACGAACGCTGGCGGCGTGCCTAATACATGCAAGTCGAGCGGATGACGAGGAGCTTGCTCCTCTGATTCAGCGGCGGA
>JAEWMK010000147.1 GCA_023457235.1 Bacillota bacterium | reverse complement strand
AGAAACTCAAAAAGAAGTAGTCCAACCATTCATCCAATAGACAATCCACCATAATTGAATTTTTCACGATAAAAAAGAAAAATCAGGTGGAGCGTATACACAACTTCACCTGATTTCGAGAATTAGTGGCTCATTACTGCGGAACCATCATCTTTTCCATCTTTTGTAACCTTAATAATGCCTGTTGCACCTTTTTGTGCATGGTTAAATTGGTGTGTAACAAACGGGAAGCTGCCTTCTTCAACCACTGTGAATTCGACAACAGCACCGCCACTCGCAGGTAACATCACTGTTTGCATTCCTTTGTAATGATTTGCAGGGTGGCCGTCAATATAAACATCATCCATTATTGTGCCTATTATATGGAATGAGCTAACTTCGTTTGGACCAACGTTATTAACATAAAGTCTGATGCGGTCTCCAACTTTAGCTAAAAGTGGTTTCTCTTTTAATGAGAATGTGTCACCATTAGTATTTTGTTGACCCTCTGTCAAAGCCTTAGCAGAAAATACAACTTGGCTAGGTACACCATTTGTCATATCGTCTAAATCATTGTATTTGTACCATTCGTTTTGAATAATTACAAATTCCTTGTCAATTTGACTATCAGTTGGGTAGCCATTTTTCGGTTTTACGATAATGACACCGTGCATGCCGTTAGCGATATGTGCTAACACAGGCTTCGTAGCACAGTGGTACATAAATACACCTGGGCTGCTTGCTTTATAAGTGAATGTTCCAGATTCATTTGGCATTACATCAATAAAATTTTTGGATGGTGCTGTGTGTACTGCGTGAAAGTCCATGCTATGTGGAATAGAAGGGTCCATATTTTTAAGTGTAAAATTGATAGTATCTCCTTCATTCACAACTACTAGTGGACCTGGCGCTTCGCCGTTAAATGTCCAAGCTTTATATATATTGCCTTTATCTATTTCAATATCAGTAATCTGTGCTGTCATTTCAACATTTACTTCATGTTCGCCAACACGTTCCATTTTTAATGGTACTGGTGCTTGGTTTAATCCTTTATGTGGTGCGATTACTTCAGTTTGAGCTGCTACTTCTTTTTGTTGTTCTGGAGGTGGAGCGACATCTTGCTTAACTGCATTTGAACCACAAGCTGCTAAGAATAATGATGCACTTACTAAAACAGGCAATGCGAATTTTTTACCTTTTAACATATTAATCACCTCATAATAGTTTTTAAACAATTTTATATTTTAATAATAAAATATTGAGTATGTGAATAATTTCACAAAGATGCGTAAAAATTTTTGGGTGCTTTTTTTCTAATGAAATTAACATTTTGAATAGTGATTTGCACCACATCCTTCATTGTTAAGGTTTTTATTGTTGTTATAGTAATATTACTCTTTACACTTTTATTGTAACATCGCAATAAAAAATTAAAATAGGCACCTGTGTCGAATCTATGGCTAAATCTTGATTAAAATGTGAAGGAAAATGGGTGAAAAAGAGGATAATTTTTCGAAGCGTGATGGATTTACTATACACAATAAAAAAGAGCATGAGCTTATGAAAAAGCCGCTCATACTCTTTTAAAAATAGCCTGTAAAACCACGTTATAGTCAGTTCACTCATTCCAATCTTTCCGAAGCGTGAACAAGTCACGAAGTTCATCTGTTGAGAGTTCGGTGATCCAATTTTCTCCTGATATGATTTCGTCACTTAATGATTTCTTTTTCTCAATCATTTCATCAATTTTTTCTTCTAATGTTCCGGTAGTAATAAGTTTGTGAACATGGACAAAGCGTTTTTGTCCGATTCGATAAGCCCGGTCGGTTGCCTGGTTTTCGACAGCCGGATTCCACCAACGGTCATAATGAATCACGTGGTTCGCCGCTGTAAGATTTAACCCGGTGCCGCCGGCTTTTAATGACAAAATCAGCAGCTTTTGTTTGCCATCCTGGAAAGAATCAATGATGTTATCCCGTTCCTGTTTCCTCAAGCTGCCCTGCAGAAAATAAACGGTCTCTCCAAAGTGTTCCTGAATAACATGCTGAATCATTTTCCCCATCCCAATATATTGGGTAAAAATTAGACTGCTCTCGCCTTGGTCCAAAATATTTTCGAGTAATTCAATTAGTTTCTCCATTTTATTAGAGCGTTCCATCAATGATAACTCTGAAAAATCATCCTTTAAATAAAGCGCTGGATGGTTACAGATCTGTTTAAGTTTCGTCAACATCGATAAAATAAGGCCGCGTCGCTCCATGCCTGACAGCTTTTCAATTCTATCAAACGTATCTTGAATTAGCTGCTCATAAAGTGATGCCTGTTCCACCGTAAGCGGGATATACTCTTTTTGCTCCTGTTTATCTGGTAGATTTAAGCTGACAATTTCGTCTTTTTTCGTCCGTCTTAATAAAAATGGTTTAACAAGCTGCTGCACCTGTTTGATCTTTTTTTCATCTTTATTTTTCTCAATTGGCGCTACATAGCGTTTTGAGAATGAATGGAGACTACCTAAATAGCCCCGATTCATAAAATCAAAAATGGTCCAAAGCTCAGTCAGTCTATTTTCAATCGGCGTACCGGTCAAAGCGATATGATGGTGACCATTGATGCTGCGTATCGCTTTTGATTGTTTTGTAAAAGCGTTTTTAATATTTTGCGCTTCATCAAGACAAATTGTGCTCCATGAAATTGCCTTCAGATCTTCCTTATCTATTGCGGATAACCCGTAGGAGGTTAGCACAATATCATAGTCCGTAACGATTTCGGACAGTTCTTCGCCTTTTTTTCTTGAACTCCCATAATGAAGGTGGACCTTCAAGAAAGGTGAAAATTTCTCTAACTCACGTTGCCAGTTTCCGAGCACAGAAGTTGGGCAGATAATGAGTGCCGGCATTTTAGGTTTTTCATGCTCTTTTATATATAAAAAATAAGTGATCATTTGGACCGTCTTCCCGAGGCCCATATCATCCGCTAAACACGCGCCAAATCCGAACTTTCGTAAAAAAACGAGCCATTCCACACCTTGCTTTTGGTAGGCGCGTAATTCGCCGTGTAGGCTGTTTGGTATATTAATAGTAGGAATCGATGTTATGTTATGCAATTGAAAAATTAGTTTTTCCAAATGAGTGTTGAGACCGATTTGGATTTGCGATAGCGGGTTATCAAGTTCATCGTCGTTGCGATCCCCTGCTGCGCCTGCTGTCATTAATTCTTGCGCTAGGATATCTTGGAAGGAGAGTCCTTCTTTTTTCACACGGACCATGATTTCTTTTACTTGTTTGATAAAAGCAGGGTCAAGCTTCATCCATTTTCCGTTTACTTTGACTAAACGTCGATTTTGCTCTACTAATTGTAAAAATTCATCCTCATCAAGCTCCGCATTTCCGGTTGCGAATTTCCAATCAAAGTCCCCAATCGCTTGCAAGCCCAAAAGGGATTGCTGTGCAGACCCCACTGAAGAGCGCAATTGAATTTTCATTTTCGGGTTCATCGCACGAATTTCCTGCCACCAAGAAGGGAGGAGGATTTCAACCCCGGCTTCAGCGAGCTGGATGCTTGATTCGGATAAAAATGTCCAGGCCTGATCTTCTCGAAGTGAACGGATGATGCCTTCATCTGGATTGGCCGATTTTAGCCATGGAACGATATGGCACCAAAGCTCGACGCTCTTCGTTACTTTATTAAGGAAACCTTGCCACTCGACTGGAACCGTACTCGCTGTTTCATTGTTAATCCATTCAATCCAATGATTTGCATTTGTTTTATCTCGTAAAAGAATATCCAAAGTCCAGGAGTTGTCGCTATCGGCTTCCTCATCCAGGGCTCCTGATGGCAGATTCACCGCTGGATCATCCAAAACTTCATCCCTTGATTCATCGGCACTACCGTCAAAAGCGGCACCTGTTAATCCGTTCATCACAGCATCGTCCAAAACTTCATCCACCGGTTCACTTAACCGAAGTTCAACCTTAAACGGTGCCTGGTCCGGAGTCCAGCCAATTTGCTCTAACCAAGTTTCTTCATTAATAAAGACAATGGTCTCGTCTGAGCCTTTGTTTTGTTTCAATAAAGCTGGATGTTTTTCCAAGACTTTGGCCCAGCGCGAACCGAGGACTTCATCCTTCTCGACAAACTCCATAATGGCATCCGATAGCCATTCGCGAATGAGCGAAAACGTAAATAAGGAGTTTTCTTCTTCTATTGTTAATTCGTTAAAACTCTTCATGAGCTTCCAACCAAATTTACCGGCATTCCACTGTGCAAAATCAGGTACAACCCGGCCCTCTGCTACCTCGGTAAAAAGCACTGGAGCCCATTTCTGAAGCCATTCAACACTCTTACTAAACGAAAACGAAAAAAGTGAACTTTGATGTGCCGCATCTGAAAAATACTGCAAAATGTCCCATGAAGATAACTGGACACCTTCACCGACCTCAGGAAACTTTGTTCCAAAATAACTTTCGGCATGCCAAGAGAAAAGAAGCGGGCGCCAATCTCCAAGTGCGGCTCTTCTCCCGTTTTGCTCTAAATGTTTTTCAAAAATAATAAATTGATTTGAATCCAAGTAATCGATTTGAATTTCATACTGAAGTTGTTTAATCATTGATTAATTTTCCTTTCCCTTTTCGCAATTCCTCTTGAAAGGCTCTTAATCGTTTATATTTCACAGAAAGCATGTGAATATAGTTGTTCCACACGTCCTCTTTTTTCAAAAACTTGTAATGGGTGCGGAGTTTGCGCAAATATTTGACGGCTTGCTTGTAGGCGTCCCGGCTTTTTTCGGAAATGGCGGCTTCCACCGCATGATGATAAAGCGGCAAAAGGCACGACCGGTCTTTTTCCTCAATTTCTTTTAAAAGTCCTTTATCGATATTTTCAATGGCGATTCCGGCAAACAATTGAAGCTCGGTCCACATACGGAATTCATTTTGCTCCAATAAATATTCGCAGAAATCACCGTAGCTATAAGGGAGCCATGTTTGCAATGTATTGATGTAGATGTCTTCTTTGCCTTTTTCGTTTGCATATTCTTTTATATAAAATAAGTAAAATGTCGTTAACTCTCGTTTTAATTGCTGCTCCCCATATTGGTGGATGTATTCATTCATTCTTTTTTCAATAAAAGAAAGCCAGGTTTCAAAACGATCCCAAACTTTATTTTGTGCCAATGATTTAAACCATGTTGTATAGTAATACACTTCGTTTGCAGGACCATCCGAAAGGCGTTTAACGGCCACTTTATCTTTTTCAACTATAAAATCAAGGTGGGCCAGAGCCAATCTGCATTCAGATGAAAAATTTACTTTTCCAAGCTCTTTCAATTTCTCTTCCTTTTTGCCTCGTGCAAGAAGCTTGCGTTTAAGGCCGTCCAACCACTCTTTTTTCAAAATTAAATTTGAACAGGCAATTTGAAACAGATACAGACGATCATATTGAAAATCCCTGGTCATAAATAAAATGTTCAGCAAACGCTCTGGGGTTTCGTTAAGAATTTTCTCGTCTGCAGTTGTCCGTTCCATATTACTTTTGCGCACATTGAAAGCAAGTTCAGCGATGTCAGACAGGATCTCACCCAAATATTTACGAGTATAGTGATTTGAATACGAGGACGCATAAATGTCCGCTGCATTCTCTAGAATTTTTTCGAAAACTGAAAGAGCTGCGTGGAAATGAAATAGACTTTCACCAACCGGTGATGATGGCATGACCGTATCGAGTAAGGTGGGATAATAGGTTTCGTAAAGATCCTCAGCCAAATTGGTGTTGCGCTGATAATTCCAGTACGTCGACAGGCGAGCCTCACGTTTTTTGGAAAACTGAATATATTTTTCGCTAAAAAAGGTAAGCCAGCTTTCAAGTGAATCCTCTTGATAGGTGCGCTCTTTTTTCTTAGGTTCTTCCAATATCGGCTTTTTCTTTATTGGCGGCATTTTTTCAGTAGCGGTGTACTTATATCCTTCCTTCCATTGATTGAAAAACTCTCCAGGGCTGTCAAACAAGGAAAATACATAAAAAAGCGTCGCTAATTTATGAACACAAAACATATCATCTTTTTCATAACAACTGCAAAAGCTGATCTCCATAAAATCCAATTCAAGTGAGACATTATTCGTGCCCCATCTATCCTGAACAACTGCAGTTATTGTCTCATCTGCTACAGCTGCATTATAGACTGCGCCATTTCTAAACAACGAAAGGGCCTGTTTCATCATTCTATAATCACGATCAACCTGCGGGTCAAACATTGTTTGAAGATTTTCAATGCAATATTTAATTTTTTCCTTTGGAATTTCGTTCACTAACATGTAAAAGAGACACCACCAATTTTTAGACTGGGATTGGGACACGGGGTCGGGTTCTCTGGCTCCAATCCCATTTAACTATCCTTTCATTATAATACAAAATCCCATCCTATCGCTATTTTTCGAAAAACGAATTTAACCTTATTCAGAGAAAGTCCTATTTTCAGTCATTTTTTATGGTAATGTTAAATTTATGAAAAAAAGTTAATTTATATGAAACTTTTCACCTGATCCAACGTACTAATTAAACGGGGCATTTTTCAACTTTATAGTTTTACATGTTGAACAAACGCTCATCACAACACCACCAACCGAAACACAAATACTATGAATCTACGCAAACATGGAAGGAGATTTTTTATGAAACGTCCTTTAAAAAGGCATTTGAAACATGGGATGGTTCTCTTGGCGGCGGCCTCGATTGCTTTAGCCGGATCTGGATGTGCTGCCAAACCCGTTAACCAGCCAAAGCAGGAGGAAAAGCAAACTCCCGTCAAGGTTTCCAAAATCACGAACAGCTCTTTAACAGTAGATAAAGAGATTGTTGGGACGATGAAGGCGGACGTGAATGTTACGATTATGCCGAAAATGTCCGGGGAGCTCATTTCACTCAATATCAAAAAGGGTGACCAGGTCCAAAAAGGGCAAGTGCTTGGAAAAATTGATGACCGCGATTTACGAACTACAGTTGAATTACAACAGGCCGCACTAGAGGCTCAAAAAGCAGCGCTAAGTGTAGCTATCGCCAATGAAAAGTCAGCTAAAACAACAATCGAGGGTGGTGCCGCTGCTTCCTCTGCATTAAACGAGGCATCAATCTCATGGGCCGATGCGAAGAAAAATCTCGAACGGATCGAGGCCCTATATATGGAAGGTGCTGTTTCAAAGGCTGATTATGAGGCAGCAGTAACGGCCGAGCGTAACCAAAAATTGAATTATGAAAAGTCAATAATTGATATTGAAAAAGCGGAAATCGGTGTGAAAAGCTCAGAAGCGCAGCTGCGCCAAACGGAACTAAATGTAAAACAAGCCCAAGATCGCTTAAAAGATACATTAATTGAAGCAACACAATCAGGGGAAGTCGTAGAAGTAAATGCTGAAGTAGGAGATACAGTCGGCCCGCAAACAGCTTTATTTAAAATTGTAGACCTTGATCCAATTATGATCGAATCCACAGTAAGTGCGGGGCAGTTAGCGTTATTTAAGGAAGGACAAAAGGTTAACGTGGTGATTCCAGTTTTACATAAGGAAGTATCAGGTGTAGTTAGCTATATTTCTCCAATTGCCAACGATTCCGGACTTTATGTCGTAGAAGCTAAAATTGAAAACAAAGATAAAGCGATCAAGCCGGGAATGATTGGTGAGTTTGTACTTGGTCAAACGATTGTGGAAAAAGCTTTAATCATTCCTACAGAGGCAATCGTTGAGCAAGGCGGTTCTACGAAAATTTTTATCATAAAAGATGGAAGAGCAGTTGAAAAAGTAATCGAGATTATCGAAAGTCAAACGGACTTTACAGCAATAAACGGTGATGTGTCAGATGGGGACCAAGTTGTCATTAAGGGTCAAAATACTTTGATGGACGGCAACCTTGTGAACATCATTGAGGAGGGCAAATAGCTTGAAATTAGTTGATTTGTCTGTCCGTCGTCCAGTCGGCGTATTGATGCTTGTCCTTGCTGTCATTGCATTAGGATACGTCTCGCTTACGAATTTGAAGGTGGACCTTTATCCTGAAGTTGACTTCCCAGTAGCCGTCGTTGCCACGAGTTACCCGGGGGCAGGGCCTGAGGAAGTTGAAAAAATGGTCAGCAAACCGTTGGAGTCCGCTTTGACGTCGATAGAAGGGGTTGACACGATTCAATCGCAATCGTTTCCGAACTCCTCCTTAGTTGTTTTAATGTTTGCAACCGGCACGAACCTTGACAATGCTCTCCTTGAGGTTCGGGAAAAGGTAGACCAAGTGAAGGGGATGCTTCCGACAGATGCCAATGATCCTTCCGTGTTGCGCTTTGACCCGCAGCAAATCCCGGTAATGTGGTTGGGCTTAACAGGTGATAAGCCGGAAAGACTGCAGGAAATTGCCGAGGATACGGTTGAACCACTGTTAAAACGTGCCGAAGGTGTCGCATCAATTGGAATAGAGGGTGGTAAAAAACGTGAGCTTCAAATTGAACTCGATCGTGCTAAGCTTGCCCTTTATAAATTGACACCAAACCACGTGATTCAAGCGTTGCAGTCTGATAACCGTTCAACGTCAGGCGGAATTATTACAAAAGGGAATCAAGATTTGCAGATTCGTGTAGATGGTGAGTTTACGTCGCTTGAGGACATCACGAATACGTTGATTCCACTTGCTGATGGCGGCAGCGTGAAGGTAAGCGATGTTGGAACATTAAAGGATACGTTTAAAAAGAAAAACTCAGTATCCATCGTAAACAATGAATCTTCATTAGTTTTATCTGTTTTGAAAAAATCAGACGGAAACACGGTTGAGGTTTCGGATGAAGTTTATAAGGCAATGAAGGAAATTAATAAAAAATTACCAGAGGGTGTCAAACTCTTTAATGTTTTTGATACTTCAACGTTCATCCGTGATTCGATCAAATCGGTGACATCCAATATGATCACTGGTGGTCTATTGTCCGTCTTTGTTCTGTTGTTATTTTTGCGAAGTGTAAGACCAACATTTGTTATTGCGGTATCAATCCCGTTCGCTATTATTTCAACATTCGCGATGATGTATTTTGCAGGGCAGACTCTGAATATCCTGTCCTTGGGAGGTTTGGCACTCGGAATTGGGATGATGGTCGATAACTCGATTGTTATTTTAGAAAATATTTTTAGATATCGTCAAAATGGCGCTTCTGTAAAAGAAGCCGCTATTCAAGGAGCATCCGAAATAGGCTCAGCCGTCATTGCGTCAACGACAACAACCTTGGTTGTATTTTTACCAATCGTTTTCGTTGAAGGGATGGCATCAGAATTATTTACACCACTTGCTCTTGCTGTTTCGTTCTCGTTAATCGGCTCGCTTGCAGTGGCGATTACGTTAGTTCCAGTTTTGGCATCGAAGCTTTTAACAAAGCCAATTGACAAATATGATAAGCAAAAAGGAAAGTTTGCAGGTCTGTTTAAGAAACTGGATCATTTTTATCGAAAATCATTAAAGTGGGTACTGGGGCACCGGAAAACAACCGTGTTCGTTACTATCGTTTTAATTATTGCAAGTCTAGGCTTAACACCGATGCTAGGTGCGGAAAATATCCCGGCATCAGACCAAGGGCAGCTGCAAATTAATTTAGAAGCACCAGCGGGTTCGACCCTTGAAGAAACGACTGCAGTTGCGGACCAAATCCAAGAAAAGCTTGAAAAATATAAAGATCTGATTGATGTAAATTATTTATCAATTGGAACGGACCAGATGACGGGTACACAAAGCAGCACGAACACTGGCTTGTTCCAAATTCAGTTAGTTAAGAAAAATGAACGAGATCTAACGACAAAACAATTTGTTGAAAAATTAAGTGCAGATGTCGCCGACATTCCAGGCGCTGAAATTAAGGTGTCGGAAATGGAGGCAGGGCTTGGTACAGGAAAACCGGTACAAATCAGTGTTCAAGGACCTGAACAGGAAATCTTATCCGAAATCGGTGATCAAATCACATGGCTCTTGGAGGGGATTCAAGGGGTAACGAATATTGAAAATTCCGCTTCAGAAGGCAGACCGGAAATTAGGGTTGTCGTTAATCGCGAAGTGGCTGCACAATATGGTTTATCCTATTCACAAATCATGTCCGAGGTTGAGGTCGGCTTTAATGGAAAATTGGCGACGCAATATCGTGAAGCCGGGGATGAATTTGATGTCCGTGTCATTCTACCGGAGGATAAGCGGGTAACGATTAATGATTTAGAAAATATGTTTATCCAAACACCATCAGGCACATTATTGCCGCTTTCGGCTGTTGCTGAATTAAAGCAAATTCAAGGACCGGCTCAAATCACCCGTGAAAATCAACAAAGACAAATTAATGTAACGGCTGATTTAAATGGAAAAGATTTAGGTACGGCAACAAAAGAAGTGATGACGGCTTTAAATACGATGAACTTCCCGGAAGGATACACGTATAAAGTTGGCGGCCAGGCTGAGGATATGCAAGAAACTTTTGGAGACTTAGCGTTGGCGTTGATTTTCTCAATTTTCTTAGTTTATGTTGTTATGGCGGTACAGTTTGAATCATTGGCCCATCCGTTTGTTATCATGTTTGCGATGCCGACAACGGTTGTCGGGGTTATCGTTGGGTTGGTTGTGACAGGGCAGTCGTTCAGCGTACCAGCTTTTATCGGAATCATCATTTTGGCCGGTATTGTCGTTAACAACGCGATTGTCCTTGTTGACTATATTAATATTTTAAGAAGTCGTGGAATAGAGCGCACGGAAGCGATTCTGCAGGCTGGTCCAGCTCGTTTACGTCCAATCTTGATGACGACCATGACCACCGTCCTTGGTATGGTGCCGCTAGCACTGGGAATTGGAGAAGGGGCCGAAGCACAGATGCCGCTCGCCGTCGTCGTCATCTTCGGCTTAACATCATCAATGTGCTTTACACTGCTGTTCGTCCCAGTCGTCTACACAATCTTGGAAGACTTCCTCAGCGGAACGAAACGCAGATTCAAGCGACTGTTCACAAGAAAAGGAAAGAAAAAGGATAGTGTGGAAGAAGAGGCTGGGTTGGAGATGTAAGTAGAGATTGTTTTTTTGTTTAATAGGTATGTAAATTCAAAAGTGGAGTGCTTAACCCTAATAAGGTGGCACTCTTTTTTGTGGTTGCGGGGCATCCATTAAATAACAATTATATTACAAAGCTATTAAATTCTCTTTCTTTCAAGACAATATTTTACAAATATGCTATAATGATACGGACAAAAACTGTGGGACTTTGTCGAAATATATATGGAAAAAATTGAGGTCCCTTTTTTATTTTTTATGAAATATAATCAAAGGGTTGTAAGCTTTAGAAAATTAAAGATAAATAGAATTGAAGGTGATATACATAATGAGTAAAACGATTGTAAAAGAACCTGAAAGAAAATTAAATCAAATGGAGCTATTGGCGATTCTCCAATCTGCTTATCAAAAAGGTGAAAAATCAATTATTAATAATCCAAAGGAAATGGTACAGGACATTATTTTACAAATGAAATCTGTGGGCACTAAGTAGAAATGAGAAAGCTGAAGCCAATTCTTGTGATTTTATTAATTTTTATAATAATAGGTTTTATTGTGAAAAATCCGTTATTACAATCTGTGGCGGATTTTTTAATTGCCGATGAATCAGTCGAAAAGAGCGATGCACTCATTGTTCTTGGTGGGGAAATCAAAGGAGAGCGAACGAAAAGAGCGGTAGAGCTTTACAAC
>JAEWMK010000146.1 GCA_023457235.1 Bacillota bacterium | reverse complement strand
CTTGTACAACGGCCACACTCTACACATGCGTAGAAGTCAATCATCTGGTGCTGCGTGAAGTCCTCTATTTTTCCAACCCCAAAGGATTCTTGAGTTTCGTCTTCAAAATTAATCGTTCTAAGCTTACCAGGAGCGTCTAATCGATTGAAAAAGACGTTAAGCGGCCCAGCAATCAAGTGAGCATGCTTTGACTGTGGAACGTAAACTAGGAAAGTTAACAATACTAATAAATGAATCCACCAAGCGATATAAAAAATCGTCACTGCAACCGGTTTACTGAAGCCAGCAAAAATTGTGGCGATCGCACCTGCCACTGGTTCGCTCAATGACGGCTCATGACCGTGCCAAATTAGGCTCATCCCATTTCCAAGTAAAACCGAAAGCATTAATGATCCAATAAAAATAAGAACCAAACCTGCTTTGAGCCCGCGCTTAAGACGAGCAAGTTTTTCAATATAGCGGCGGTAAAACGCAAAAATAACAGCCACCAAAATCATCAGCGTTACAATTTCTTGGAAAAAGGTAAACGCCGGATACAACGGTCCAAACGGCAGATGCGACCCTGGCACGAGTCCTTTCCAAATAAAATCAATCGCACCAAATTGGACAAGCAAGAAGCCGTAAAACATCATGACATGCATAATTCCACTTTTCTTATCCTTCATCAGCTTCTTTTGTCCGAACACCATGACCCAAATTTTATCAAAGCGTTCTTTATACTTACGGTCAAACTCTACTTTTTTACCCAGTTTGATGTATTCATATCTTGTTTTCAGGAGGTAAGAAAATAGATAAATGCCGTATGCAGTTACTAACAGAAATGCAATCCAGTTAACTAACAGCATAAAATAGTCTCTCCTTTTGTGATGAATTGTGGGTTGAATTAGGGGCGTGTGCGGGACGTGAGGGCAGACCCTCTGGTCCAATTTGTATATTGTGCTGAGAGCCACGGGACCTGCCCCCATGGCTCAACCCCAACAAGCCAGTTGCTCGCTTTTTGAGTCACAGAACCCGACCCTCTGACCCACACGCCACTCGTCCCACGCACCCGACCCTGCAGTCCGTTTTAATTTTTAAAAGGGTATAAATTTTCTGAATTCATTATATCATAAATATTGTAAATTGAGCGAGCGTTCAGTCGACAATTTTTTCAAAAAATTTTTTCTTAACTATATGTCAAGTTGTGCATACTACCTAATAGAAATTAATATGGTTGAGGAGTCCTAATTAATGACTGTAATATTAATTTTACTGTTAATTTTTATAGCCTGGCTTTCCATCGATTTTTTCTTTGGCCGTTTGAAGCATCTTAATTCCGTTTCAAAACGAAACTATCCGCTCAGGCATGCCGATTGGCAATTATTCACCGACGGACAAGAACTTTATAATAATTTGTTTGAAGATATTTCAAATGCAAAGCACCACATTCATATTTTGTTTTATATTGTAAAAAATGATTTAATAAGTAATGATTTTTTGAATTTATTAAAAAAGAAGGCGGAGGAAGGGGTCAAAGTTCGCCTCTTATTGGACCGGGTAGGCTCCTATCGAATTTCAAGGAAAGAGGTTCGCCAATTACGGAAAAGCGGTGTACATTTTTCATTTAGTAATAAGCCGAGGTTTCCTTTCATTTTTTATACTTTAAACTATCGCAATCATCGTAAAATCACGGTCATTGACGGAAATATCGGTTATTTTGGCGGCTTTAATATTGGAAAGGAATATTTAGGACATGATCCGAACCTTGGATATTGGCAGGATTTCCATTTGAAAATACACGGTGACGGCGTTCAAGATCTTCAATCCGAGTTTATGTTGGATTGGGGAAAAGCAACGAATGAACACTTGCATGGTGAATCTGTATATTTCCCAAAATTGGAGCAAGGCTCCTTGCCATTGCGATTCCTCCCAACAGACGGCGCCTTTATTAAGGAATTTTTAATGGATTTGATAAAAAATTCAAAGTCTGAAATCTTAATTGGCACTCCTTATTTCATCCCCGGGTATGAAATGTTACAAGTGATTTTGGCGGCTAGAAAGCGTGGTGTTGATGTCAAAATCCTTGTGCCCTATAAGGCGGACCATCCATTTGTAAAAGAAGCCTCGTTCCCATATTTCAAGGTAATGTTGAAGGCCGGCTGTCAAATTTATCGCTACATGAACGGTTTTTATCACGGAAAAATTATTATAATTGATAATGAGCTTTGTAATTTTGGCACAGCCAACTTTGATAAGCGCAGCTTTTTTATTAATGATGAACTAAATTGCATCATTCGTGACCCGCACTTTATTAAAAAAATTCGAAATGACTTTTTGATCGACGTCTTCCATCGATCTGAAAAATTAACGACTAAAAAATATGAAAAACGCCCGTTTTTACAGCGAGGCAAAGAATTTTTTTCATCATTGATTTCGGATTTGTTGTAGGGGGTGGGCGTTGTTTAGGGGAGATGAGTGCAGTTGCTTATATGAAGACAGATTCCTAGGTGAAGTTCTGAAAAAGAAGTCTTCATCAATGTTATGAGGACAGATTTCAAAGCTGGGTTCTGGATATTTTGTCTTCATCAGTGGGATGAAGACAGTTTCTCGGGTGGAGTCCTTGATATATTGTCTTCATCAATTACATGAGGACAGTTTCATTAGTGAGATTTGTGAACTTTGGTCTTCATTTGCAGCATGAAGACAAGTTCTGCGACGGAGTCCTTGGTATATTGTCTTCATCAATGGTATGAAGACAGTTTTTCAAGCTACAGTCCGGTTTTATTGTCTTCATAGGTGGTATGAAGACAGGTTCTGCGACGGAGTCCTTGGATTTTTGTCTTCATCATCGATATGAAGACTATATCCCAAAATATAACCCTGAAAAAAGTCCTTCATCAGCAAGTGAAGGACTAATCATGGCCTACAGGCTTTTATTTTCATCAAGCAAAAATTCATACAACACAACCGCATGATTATGAACCTGATCCTTGGCTGCATACAACAAAGTAACCGGCTCTTCCATTACCTTTTGGTTTAAAATTTCGACCTGCTCTTTATGTAGCGGGTCTTCCTTCAATTCTTTCAGGTAATTTTCCCGGAATTGTGGAAAAAGCTCGGGGTCGTGGCAAAACCATTTCCGCAGTTCAGGGCTTGGGGCAATCTCCTTCATCCATAAATCAACTTTTGCCACTTCCTTTTTGATGCCCCTTGGCCATAGCCTGTCAACTAGCACCCGAAAACCATCATCTGGATCAGGTGCTTCGTAAATTCTTTTAATTTTAAAATTTTGTTTTAAAATAGGCCATACCCCCACACGTTGTTTTACTCCCTCCAAAATATATCCTATCACACTTTATTTCGGCAAAGTACGTAAAACAACCGCTTATATACAATTAAGCGGTCCACTACGATTCATCGCACAATTAACTCAAAAAGCTTAAAACCCAAATACAAACCAACTATACCGGTGACCCCTGCTAAAACAGGTGGAGCCGGGATCGGCAATTTCATCCACGCAAAAATAAACCCAACAATACCGCCCGTACCAAGAGAAAGCAATACTTCTTTCACAAACAACCACCTCTCCTTCATATCCTTATATTTCCTTTTTGGGCACAGTTTTAGTCGTATTTTGGGGCTTTATATTTGCATGGTAGCAAAAGGTGCACCAGTTGTGCACTCACTGGTGACTGTCCTCACTACGCGGTTGGTACCTCCAATTGGGTAGCCTGTTTGCACCGCACCGGTTACAGCGAGCAACCACCAAAGAACCCCCGGCACAAATGGTCCGAGGGTTCTAACATACATTATTACATTTTCTCTGGTGCAAATACACCAACTAAGTCTAATGCATTTTTCAACGTGATTTGAACAGCTTTGACCAAGGCAAGGCGTGCCTTCGATTTTTCAAGCTCTTCAAGGTTGATTACTTTTTCAGCATTATAGAAGCTGTGTAGTGCTGATGATAATTCATAGATGTAATTTGTAATGCGGTGTGGCATTCTTTTTTCTGCTGCTTCTGCTACCGCTTCCGGGAATTCACCAAGCTTTTTCAAGAGATCGATTTCTTTTTCAGCTCCGATATGTGAAAGGTCAAGTGCACCTTCAAAGATAAGGTTTTGCTCTTCACCTTGGCGCAGCATACTGCAAATACGGGCATGAGCGTACTGTGCATAATAAACCGGATTTTCGTTTGATTTCGATACCGCTAAATCCAAATCGAAATCTAAATGGCTGTCTGGGCTACGCATTGCAAAAAAATAACGCATTGCATCAATGCCCACTTCTTCCATAAGTTCACGTAGCGTGACTGCTTTACCAGTACGTTTACTCATTTTCATCTTCTCGCCGTTTTGGAAAAGATTCACCATTTGAATAATTTCTACTTCCAATGTATCTGCATTATATCCAAGTGCTTGAATAGCCGCTTTCATTCTTGGGATGTAACCGTGATGGTCTGCTCCCCAAATGTTGATTAGCTTTTCAAAGCCACGCTTTAATTTATCTTGATGATAAGCAATATCCGGCGTTAAGTACGTATAACTCCCATCGTTTTTAATTAAAACACGGTCTTTGTCATCGCCATATGTTGTGGAACGGAACCAAGTTGCACCATCCTCTTCATAAAGCTCACCCTTCTCACGTAGTGCATCTAATGCTACATCGATTTTTCCATTTTCATATAAAGATGTCTCTGAGAACCAGTTATCGAATTCAACACGGAATTGTTTTAAGTCCTCACGAAGCTTGGCCAACTCGAATTTTAAACCATAATCACGGAAGTACTTGTAGCGCTCTTGTTCATCTTTTTGTAAAAGACTATCGCCCTGTTCCTCCGCAAGTTTTTGACCAATTCCCACAACGTCAGCACCGTGATAGCCGTCCTCCGGCATTGCCACATCTTGACCTAATGCCTGTCTGTAGCGTGCTTCAACTGAAAGAGCCAAATTATGAATTTGGTTCCCCGCATCATTAATATAATATTCGCGGCTTACGTCATAGCCCGCTTTGGCTAAAACATTACACAATGTATCACCAACCGCCGCACCACGGGCATGTCCTAAATGAAGGTCACCAGTAGGGTTTGCAGATACAAATTCAACCTGAACTTTTTGACCATTGCCAGTGTTTGTCTGTCCATATTCGGAGCCAGCTTCAAGAATCGTTGGGATTAAGTCTGTAAGATAGCTATTATTCATGTAAAAATTGATAAAGCCTGGACCCGCGATTTCAATTTTTTCAATCGATGCTTTTGTTTTATCAAAATTTTCAACAAGCTGCTCTGCAATCATACGTGGCGCTTTTTTAGCCACACGTGCAAGCTGCATCGCCATATTTGTTGCATAATCACCATGTGCTTTTTCCTTCGGTATTTCCAGAATAACTTCAGGGATTTCAGCTTCACTTGCTAGTTCAGCTTTAATGACAGCTGCTTTAATTTCTTCCTTTAATCGTTCTTTCACTTGTTCAACGATATTCATCGGAGTTCCTCCTTCAATTTTGTCGAAATAATTTTGTATGTATGTAGGCTTTTTGTATTTTAAACTATGTTTTATTCTATTTTTTCTATCATAAAAGTCAGCCGGTGGCGGCCAACCCATTCGCCCTGCATTTGCAACTGATATGAGAGAATTAACTTTGCTTTTCGAGAGTCGGTACGATTTGTAAAATCAATGTTTTCGGTTTTTGCGACCATTTCCATCATTCCATATGGGCTTTGATAGGACCCGGATGTTATTGCGCCTTTTCTGTAAGTTTGCCTCATTGAAACCCCACCGGAGCGCATGATCGAAACCTCACCGTCTTTGATTTTTATCACATTCGAAATCTGACCCACATTCTCCATCATTTCCTTATAGGCAAGGAAAGTTGCATCCTCTTTCGAATATAAAGTACCTTCTTCTTCAATCGTAAGCAATTCTTTACGGCCTGCACCATCGCGAATTTCAGTGACAAGCTTTAGTCGAATTGGGATTTTTGCTGATTCTTTTTCCGCCATGAAGACACGTCCTCTTAGTCTCTTTAACCTTTCTATTATATTAATTGTATCCAATGTTCGCAAGGGGGAGACGTGGGTTGGTGATTATCTTGTATTGATTGTGTGGGATGTAGGCGTTGTTCCTATGTTCCGCTGCTGAAAGTGGCACATGTTCGGACTCTTCTCCCCTGATTTTTGCAATCCTGTCCGAAGTCCATCCATATTCGGACTCTTCTCCCTTGATTTTTGCAATCCTGTTCGAATTTTCCCAAGTTCGGACTCAACATCACTGTTTTTTTCAGTCCTTTCCAATGTTGAACTAGGTTCCAAGGACTTAGGTCCAGCCCTTTGTTGTTTGTCCCTATAATACCTTTGCTTGCCCAAATGTGTGGCTGTGTGTAGTAGGCAGAGCCGCTCCCCTTATGCTCGTTAAATATATAAAAAACAGGGATCCCTACTAATAGAGATCCCTGCTTAATGGTCAACCGTTCATAACGATTGGTGCCCCTGCTAAGGAGTTTAATTTAACATACCAATTAAATTTCATGAAGCTGCACAAAAAGTAATTTCTTTTAAAATATATACTTATTAAGGCACCACAGTCACCGGAACAGGTGCTTCGTGCATCACGCTGTAGCTGACACTTCCAAGTATGTTTCTCTTAAATGCACCTAAGCCTCTTGAACCCATTACGATCATCGTTACTTGCTCTTCTTCTGCCTCTTTGCAAATCTCCATATCAGGGGAGCCAATTCTAGTTTTAGTCACTACCTCTAGACCTTGGTCTTGCACAATATCTAGTACTTTATTGATCGCATCTTGTGCTTCGCCTTCTTGATATTCATGTAATTCCTCTTGGCTTATGAATCTTTTAACATTGCGAGTATTTAAGCTTAATTGAACGTTTAACACGATTATTTTTGCTTGAAGGCCTTTTGCGATATGAACAGCGAATTTCAATGCTCTTCTTGAATGGTCTGAACCATCAACAGGGACTAATATTGTGTTTTCCATAGGGTGTACCTCCGTGTTTAATTTAAAATTCAATTTTGAGTTCCTAAAGTTATAGTTCGACACTAGCAACTGTTTCTCCTATATAGAAATGTGAAATAATGGTGTCTTTCATTAAAACGTTCATCATGGGGACAGGCACTGCCGATGACACTACTGCTGCCACCACTATGGCTACTACTTCCGCACCAACTGGACAGCGGGGACAGGCACCCAAAACACTGCCCTATGGTGCCAGGCACCAGGGAAGTTCAATACTTAAATCAAAAATAGGCCAGAGTTCCTGTCCCCATGGTAAGTTGACAGGCTCTGGCCCTATTTGTTTTTATTCAAAATGTTCTTCCACAAATGGCGGTGGTGCTAGTAAGCCGTGGATTTCTGGATCTCCGCCTGCTTTATAATAGATGGCAACTAAATAGTCACTTTCCAGATTCCATGTTGTTTCATATAAACACTGTTCAAGTTGGATTGGCTCTTCAATTACTTGCATAGCCTCATTATTTTTGAACAGCCCCAGCAGTTCTTCATGACTTTTTATCGGTGCTTCATGCGGGCTATTATTTTTTATGATAGCTGCAAATAGAATGTCGTCCGGCATAGTTCTGACCCGCTCCAGCTGGTTATTTTTCTGCAGCCATTCTCCAAATTGCCCATAAGATCTTTTCCAAGAAAGATGCAAACGTTGGTTATTTTTTAATAATAATTCAATTTCTCCCCATGTTTGACGGCTATTGAACATTTCCTCATATGGTTCCTGCAGCATATCTGTTTTTAAAGCTGCAACCATTTCCGCAATTTGCTCAGGATCAATAAATTCAGCGCTTTTTAGTCTTGAAGAAATGGTCACTTTATCAATGCCGATTTCTTCCTTCAGACGCAACAAGTCATTATTCGAAACCCTTGATTTTTCAGATTCATAGATTGGCTTTAACAACTCGTGATAGGCATCCTCCGGCACTAGATACTGGCGTACGATTGAGGAGCCGTTTTTAAGTTCATAGGCAATCACAATGCGTTTATAAATTCGTTGTTTGTTTTGATTCACATCTTTATCTTTTATTAACTGTTGATGGAGTTTGATGATGGACTCTATATTTTGATTCTCGTCAAAAAAGTAACGGTCGGCATCATTTAATGCTTTCACACGGTAGTGGCTGGAAAACACATTAATCTCCTCGAAATTCGCTGTCAACTCCATCTCTTCGATCTGGTCTTCATTAAACCAATGTACACTATCGCTAAAATAAGCTCTCTCGACATCAGCGGCAATCGGCAGCTTTTTTTCATAGCCTATCATGTCTAAATTTAGGAGGAAACCAATCACGACAATGACAGCTCCATAGACAACATACCCCTTCATGCTTCTAAACACACGCCACGTTTTTTGGAGGACCATTTCGGCAATTACATAGCCAAGAATCGAGCCGAAGAGATAGCCAAATAACACCCAGCCAAAAGCATCCTGTTGTGTTTCGCCAAAATAACTACCACCGAGCAGCATTGTACAGAACGTCACGCCATATTTAAAAATTGGCTTTAAATTGCGGAAAGCAATCGCTTGTGTCGCTCCTTCGATCTGTCTTTTTTTATAAACAAGCATTCCCAACAGATAAAAGACAAGCATTAATGCTAGATAGATCAGCACTTCACTCGTAAGGATTTTCCAATGCCCAATTTCTGCCATTCTAGCAATCGGCGTTAAATAGGCTAAATTTTTATCAAAATAATAATCATAAGCAAAACCATAAATCAGATATCTTACATTCGTGTAAAAAAGAATCATAATCCCGGCAGGAAATATCAAGAAAATATACGTTAAGACAACCTGCACCGCTGAAATTCCCGTAACCATCCCGATTAATGTTGTAAATGCAAACACAAAGACATACATTAACATCGTTAAGCCAGCCCATTTTACAATATCTGTTACTGAAAAATAGTCAGCTAACCCTAAGGCAATATGAATAATCGCTGTCAAGATTGCTGTAACAATAACCGGTATAATTAGTAGAAAAATTCCGATGAGACCATGATGATGATACAATGCTGTTCTTTTAACCGGTAGGCTGTGAATAAAATCCGCCGGCACCTTCACATGCAAGTAACGAAATAAAATCGCAGATAAAATCACTGGGACAGTGAACATTAGTAAAATTTGAACCTCAGGTAAAGTAGCAAAAAGTTTTTGGGCTTTACCATAATAACTATATGGCAGCTGGTCGTTCTGATGCAGCATAATAATTTGCAGCGGCACCGCAAATAACAAAGCAATTTGATAGATGATGCCGATCCAACCGACATTTCGTAAATCCTGCGTAACAATCCCGCGTTTAAACCATGATACTTTCGATTGCATAGCCGACATCCCCCATTTCGTAAATAAAGATTTCTTCAAGTGTTAGCGGCAATAGGTCAAACAGAACCGGACGGAACGATTGCACCTTGGCTGTCACGTCCTCTTCCTTTCCTCTTACAATACAAAGGAGGACACTTCCGCGAGATTCTTGATAAAGAACATCCAGGTCTTGTAAAAGCTGAGCCGGTATTTCACCCGCTTTAAAGGCCACTTGAATTTTATGAATATCTGATTTGAGATCATCTAAGTCTCTTTCAATAATAATTTCACCATGATGCAATATGCCGACATGGTCACATATATCTTCCACTTCCCTGAGGTTATGTGAAGAAATGAGGACTGTCATTTCACGTTCTGCTACATCTTGGACAAGTAAATTTTTTACCTTTTGACGCATGACTGCATCCAAGCCATCAAGCGGCTCATCTAAAACTAGTACTTCAGGCATTGTGGAAAGTGTTAACCAAAAAGCAACTTGACGCTGCATCCCTTTTGAGAGGCGGTGGACTTTTTTATTTTGCTCAATTGGAAAAACCTCACCCAACCTTTGGTACCGTTCCTCATTCCATGTCGGAAATAGACTTCTATAATAATCAGCCATTTGTTTAATCGTATATTGTGAGAAAAAGAACAGCGTGTCCGGTAAAAAGATGATTTTCTCCTTGATCTGGATATTTTCAAAAACGGATTGATTGTCGATTTGAACTTCGCCGCTATCCTGACGGTAAATGCCAACTAGAATTTTGAGAAGAGTTGTTTTTCCCGCACCATTCGAGCCTAGCAGACCGTAGATGGAACCTTTGTTAATATGTAAGCTCACATTTTTGACAGCTTCCATGTCTTCAAAGGATTTGCGGATATTTTTTATGTGGATCATTATTTTTCGCCCCCTTTGACAGACTGCTCAGCCTCTTCAATGAGCGTGATGATTTCTTCTTTTTTGACCCCTAGAAAAATGGCCTCTGAAATTAATTTTATTAATTCTTGTTTCATCTTCTTCACCTTTTCCCCCTTGTTAATCTCTGACGGCGGTGTGACAAAACTGCCTTTCCCTGGCACTGAATAAATATAGCCTTGATGTTCTAATTCACGGTAAGCTTTTTGAATTGTATTCGGATTAATCGTTAGGTCCTTTGCCAACTGACGGACGGAAGGCAATTGTTCATCCGCTTTCAGCACTTCATTGATAATTAAATCTTTCAGCTTTTCAACGAGCTGTTCATAGATGGGTACCCGACTGCGCATATCTAATTGGAACATATTAGCTTTAGGCCTCCTCTCATCTTGCTGTGTTAGTTGTATTATGTGTTCTAATTGTATTATATATCGTAATACGGTTATGTCAATAGGAAAATATGTGGAGTGGAGTGAAGTGGCATGGCGTGCGTCGTGGGAACTAGCACCACTGGAAGGTATCGATGAAAAAAACACTTGAAGTAATCTCCCCAAGTGTTTGCATGTGCTATGTATTTATTTTTAAAAAGATGTGTTGTCTATCCCCATTTTGTTCAGGCATTTGCTCAAAATCGCTTTGTCGATTCCATTCACCTTATAATATTTTTCCCAATACATAGCTTGAACGATGTGGCTAATTTCAGCCTTCGTTATAGTTTGACTTCCTTGAAAGCTTTTGATCAATAGATTTAATGGTATACCATTTTTATCGCCGTGTAATGGTGGTTGAAGGTAATTCATGCCTGCGTAGCTTCTATATTTGTTTTTTTCATAGAAGCGTTGCCTTTTGATACAATCCTTCTTTTCAGCCTCAGTTTGGACGATCTCTTCCATTTCCGTTTCCAAAATTGAAAAGCGCAGTGAGCTATGCCCCGCTGATATTGCATCCTTATTCAGCAGCTCTTCCATTTTCAATAATGTTGTGGACGCCCATCCATTCCCCCGAATAAGTGGATTTGTCACGATATAGACGATGAAGCCAGCATTTACATCTGCTAAATAATGCCCAGTTGCAAAAGAAACAACCGTATCTCCCTCCATACTAACTAAAAAGCGAAAGTTATTCGGAGAGTTGTTGGTTGCATATTTTAACCCTTTCTGAAAAACATCAAGAGGTTCCCTCACATCAATCCGAAAGGCTTGGTCATATAGGTTTAAGACACTTTCTAAGTTTTTTTGATTATCGTTTGTGATTTCCTT
>JAEWMK010000145.1 GCA_023457235.1 Bacillota bacterium | reverse complement strand
GTATTAGCCTTAATCCTTACCCTACTTGCTGTATTATGGTTTCTATTTCTTGTTTACTTAATTGATTACGCAAAAAAATGGTTGAACAACTCCAAATTCCAGCAGGCATTCCAAAAATCAACCGGTTTACTATTATTAGGCTTTGGTATAAAAACTGGAATATAAAATAAACAGGGATTCCAATAAATTTAGAGATCCCTTGCTTGCTCCTTGTTAAAGGATTATCTTTAAAGCTAATTTCTTAATCTATAGTATTAAAAGCGGAAGTACTATTATACTTTAAACCTGCCAACTAACTCTTTCAGGTCCTCAGCCATTTTAGAAAGCGAAGATGAGGACGCGGTGATTTCCTCCATTGCCGCAAGCTGTTCTTCTGTTGCTGCAGACATGCTTTGTGTTCCTGAAGTAGTTAAATCTAAGGTCTCAGCGGTAATATCCACGGATTGGACAAGGTGTTTTGTACCAACTGACATTTCTTGGACTGCTGATGTTACCTCTTGAATTTGAGTAGTAACTTCCTGAACGGCCTGTTGAATTTGCTCAAATGATTTTCCTGCATCATGTACAAAACTAATTCCTTCAGCCACTTGACTAGTTGTATCTTCCATTGTTATAACCGTATTGCTTGTATCCACTTGTATAGCTGTAATCAATTGCGTAATTTCTTGGGCGGAACCCGCTGACTGCTCAGCTAATTTACGAACCTCATCAGCAACAACTGCAAAACCACGTCCATGTTCTCCTGCTCTGGCCGCTTCGATCGCAGCATTTAGTGCTAATAAATTGGTTTGTTTTGCAATGCTTGAAATAGCTTCAACAATTTTTCCAATTTGACTTGAACGCTCACCCAATCTATTAACCATCTCTGATAGTTCATTTACAGTGTTATGAATATTGTTCATTTGCGTTACAACCGTAGCAACGGCTTTATTACCCTCTGCTGCCTTTTCTGAAGCCTGAACAGTGGTTGTCACCACAACTTCTGAACTACAAGCAATTTTATCTACCGATAACGATATACTATTAACTGTTTTTGAAGTTTCGGACATATTCTCGACTTGTTTAGTTGTACCAATAGCAACCTCTTGTACTGTCGAAGCGATTTGCTCAGTTGCCCTTGTTGTTTCCTCTGAACTTGCTGATAACTGTTCTGATGCAGCTGCTACTTGTTCGGCATTATAACCTACTTGCTTTATTAATTCTCTTAACTTACTGATCATTTTATTAAATGAATAAGCCATTTCACCAAGCTCATCTTTAGAAGATAAATCAATGGTCTGGGTAAGGTCGCCTTCACCCTCTGCAATTTCCCTAAGTCGAGCATTCATCTTTTTAATCGGTTTATTAATAGATCCAATAGTGAAGGTGGCAATCAGTATTCCAACGACAATTGAAAATAATGTTATTGAATATTGTATGATAGTCTTCATGTTTTGACTTTTATTTAAAAGAATTATGTCTTGCTCAATTTCACTTTCGATATTACTAATTAAAGCTTCAACCCCGGGATCGACCAACTCTTTACGGATATCTCGCTCATCTTCCATATGAATGGATAAAGCTTTTTCCTCTGCCCCAACTTTATATGTTTGAACCATTTTTTTATTTTCTTCAAAATATAAAAGGAAGCTTTCTTTAATTCTCTTAATTTCTTTTTGATCTAAATGAGGCATTTTCATAAGTTCGTCAAAATATGTATTGATATCTTCTTTTTTCTCTTCTATTCCGGTAATGAGTTCCTCATCACCAGTTAAAAGAAAAGCTCTCTCATCATTAGAGATTCCCGTAAATCTATATTGTAATGATTTTAAGAGTAATAGGACTCTTTCATCCTCTTGCATTTCCAAAAAAGCTTCCTCGGTGCTTTTTAATTGGAATGCTGATAATATGCCTGTTATGATAAGGCCAGCAATCAACAATGATACTAACAAAACTAATTTAACTTTGATCTTCATAATTAACCTCTTTATTTATAAGATTTCAATATAATGAATTATTTAATTAGATTTTATCGCTAAAAGTTAAATTTAGATAGTAGATAAATAAAAAAAGCTGCATCTATGGCAGCTGGAATTTCAATTACTCTACGGAATGGAATAAACTTAAATTTGGTCTTAGCCCTGTGGAACTACCCCTTTAACATCGATCCTATTATTATTAATCATTGAGAGAGCCAAAAGACCTGCATTTAATTTTTCCGGTCTTCTGTAGTTTCTGAATTCATAAGTTTCAGCCTATTTTCCCCGGGGCTTTCCACAATATGTTTCAATATAGAAAGCTTGTTTTCCCAGAACTTCTCGTAAAAAACAAGCCATTGTTTTAGTTCCGTTTGTCCTTGAAGGGTTTTTGATTTCCTCTCCGAAGCTACAATTCCATCCCAACCCACCATTGATAAAAAACCTACTAAGGCTGCTGCAAGGATCCCTTCGATGCCTGTAGGCGCAAACGGCATATATAAAGTATAATCTACATGGTTAAAGCCAATAGGTCACTCCATACACCGTTGATACGACAAATCTATATACAATTAAGAACAAAAATTTAAAATGGGGAGCTTCCACAGGATATCGTCTTCCTTCTACCCGGCAATTAGCAGAAGAACTGGGAGTTTCTCGTAATGTTGTTTTGAAAGCCTATGTTCAATTACTAGCAGAAGGTTTTTTAGAAGGTCAGCAAGGGAACAACACCCGTGTTAGCTCAAGATTTCTTTTCCCAAAGCAGCATTGGATTTTCTTGTTTTTCATTCAATGGTAATTGTGTCATCTTAAGACTACGTTCCACCTTTATCTTCTTTAATTCTTCATATATAAATTTGGATTTCCCCAATCCTACTTCATCAGCATCCTCTACTGACTGACAATAAATCACCTCTTCAATACCAACAAAATACATGGCTGTTAGACACATAGGGCAAGGTTCACCACTAGCATACATCGTATAACCTGATAAATTATTGGTTTGTAATTGTTCCTGCGCCCTTCTGATAGCAAGCATTTCGGCATGTCCGCTTACATCATATGATTTATGTAATTCATTCACACCTTCAGCTACAACATTGTTATCTTTCACAAGAACCGCACCAAACGGTTGTCCACCATCATTTACATTGTTAAGTGCTAATTCTACTGCTCTTTTCATGAATTTTTCCAATCTTAATCCTCCTTTGTATTGATTTATATATACTTTAACCAATTTTCTAAATAAATTATAGCAATTCTATACTATTTATTTTCCTACTTTTCAACAAAACTGCCTTTTAACACAAGAAGCAAACTGCATTCCTTTATTTATCGAAGCGTTATTTGGATATTTCTTTTCCTTTGAGTGCTACAATTATCAGAGCAAACAAAAATCCACACCGCTCCGAGAATTCCGCCAATGATAGCCCCGATTTGTCCAACTGCTTCGTATTCAGACAATCTAATGAATACAAAGTCTCTGTAATAGTTACCTCCCAAATTCATTCCTATAAACCTGTCTCTTATACACATCTCCGAGCCAAAG
>JAEWMK010000144.1 GCA_023457235.1 Bacillota bacterium | reverse complement strand
TCATTTCACTTACAGGTTCTACCGTATTTACCTCTGCTTCCTGGTTCGCAGTCATAACTAGATTTTTGGGTTCCGTCTCCACTTTTAAGTGAGTTTCGATTGGTTGTTTATTTTCTTCGGTTCGACTTTTTCTTGGCGTTGTTTTTTCCTCGATTGGACTTTTTTTTAAAGGTGCTGCGGTGATATCCTCAACAATTGAGTCAACTGATACTTGTTTTTCCACGGCTTTATCTTGCACAGGCGACGCTTGGGCTGTTTCAAATTTTGGCGTCGATCTCCTAACATAGGTTTGCTGCATTTTCGGTTTGGCAGGTGGATAAACTGGTTGAGTAATGTATAGAAGAGGACTATTAATAGTATCAACAATTTTTCTTTCCATCTCGATCCCCCCTCTTTCTTTAATCTCGTACCTATCTTATGCTTTTAAAATAAGTAATGTGCCCATTTTTTTTCAAAAAAAGGTGCCTTACATTATCCGCCGAGCGGACAATATAAAGCACGTTCCTCGTGTTTGTATATATTTAATAACCAATAATATGATAGCCTGAATCACAATGAATATTTTCACCAGTAATCCCTCTTGAAAGATCACTGAATAAAAATAAGGCTGTATCTCCTACTTCTTCTTGTGTCGTTGTACGACGCAATGGCGATTTTTCTTCAATTTGGTTTAAAATAAGATTAAAATCACTGACACCTTTGGCTGATAAAGTTCGGATTGGACCAGCGGAAATGGAATTAACTCTGATTCCATACTTTCCTAAATCACTTGCTAAATATTTCACACTTGCATCTAATGAAGCCTTGGCAACACCCATTACATTGTAATTGGTCATTACTCTTTCTCCACCTAAATATGTTAAGGTTACGATGCTACCACCCTCTGTCATTAACTCTTTTGCCGCCTTAGCTACAGCTGTTAATGAATAGGAGCTAATATTATGTGCTAAGAGGAAGCCCTCACGAGTAGTATTCATATAGTCGCCTTTAAGCTCTTCTGTATTAGCGAATGCAATACAATGAGCTAAACCATGAATTGTTCCTACTTGTTTCTTAATATCCGAAAAAGCTGCTTCTATATTTTCATCACTTGTAACATCGCATGGCAATACAATCGAATCTTGGCGTTCCAAGGATTCAGCTAATTCACGAACACTTTTTTCTAAGCGTTCACCTGCATACGTAAAAACTAATCTTGCTCCTGCATTATGTAAAGCTTGGGCAATTCCCCAGGCAATACTTCTTTTGTTTGCCACACCCATTACTACATATGTACGACCTTGTAAAGAAATCATAAAAAAATTCCTCCTTCATTTTAGGACCATTTTTTCCATTTGGAAATCATATCATAATTTAATTCGACTTATATAAGAAAATTCCTTTAAGACGCATTTGATTTCATTATTCACCATACTCTAATAGCATCCGTAAATCATCTACGTATTCCTTGGACCCAGTAACGATTAAGCGATCATAAAGCATTAATTCAGTATCCCCATGCGGTACAATCGAATCTGAGCCTCTAAATACCCGAACTATTATAACGTCCCCGGTGAATGGAAAATTCCGCAACAATACTCCCTCATATCTTGAATTATTCATGTCAATTTCAAATAGAGCACTTTCTTCTTTCGTTAAGATATTCAAAATACTCGGTGTTTCAATAAATGCCTTTAACAGTGTTTTCGTTGAGAAGAAAACGGAGAAAACATCGATATCGTGATTTCGTAATTCTTTTTCAACAATAGGTGACTCAGCTCTTGCAATAACACGTTCTATTCGATAATGCTCCTTAGCAAAGATGGCGATATTGGCATTTACGTTATCATCGCCTGTGAACAGAACTAAGATATCAGTATTAAATACTTCCTGCTTTTCCAAAGCCTCAATCGAATAATTTTCAACCTCAACAATGTGGAAGACTGGGTTTGACACATGACCATCGATTTTTTCCTGCTTCACATGATAAATATAGGTCTCATAATAATCAGGATCCAATTCTTGAGTCATCGGCAATGTCATTTGGTTTGCCCCGATAAAAACAACTTTGAATTTTTGAACGGCAGTATGATGTTTCGGGAATAGCTTTCTAAAAAAAATGGGTGAAATAATACATGAAATGACTGCTACAAGAATAAGGGCCCCCGATTCTTGCGGTGTGAGCACTTCTATCCTTTCACCGATTTTAGCAGCTGCAATGACAAGTGACAGTGTTGATGTCAATAAAAACGCTGATGAAATAATCGTCTTCCAGTCAAACCATTTTCTAAGCAACAAGGCCGGTACAATCTTTGAAATGAACAAACCTATTAATAAAAGCGGAATTAATAATAAAGTCTTCGGGTCACTAAATAAAGACCAAATATCTAATTCCACCCCAATCATCACAAAAAAGATCGGGATTAGAAAACCGTAACCAAAGGAATCCAATTTATGGACCATTTCCGGATTTGGCGACAATAGGGATACCAACACTCCAGCAAGAAACGCTCCTAAAATATTTTCCGCCCCGATTGATTCAGAAACTGCCACTAATAAGATAATTAATGTAAAGACAGCTCTCGTATCAATTTGAATCGTTCCCTTCGTCATTGTTTCAAGGAAAGACTGATTGCGGAAGTACTTTCCGAGAAAATAAAGAACGACACCAGCTCCAAACAAGATAAGTAAAAGCCATGAATTCCCTTGCCCATCACTATACATAGAAACAAACACTGCCAACAAGACCATCGTGATTAGGTCGGAAATAACGGCGACTAAAAGAATGGTTTGACCAATATTTGTTTTCATAATTTGGGCTTCCTTTAACGTCGGAACCACTACCCCAAGTGAAATCGTCGAAATGATTAACGTCATTAAAAAGGCATTATCAATAAAGCCGGCCCAAACGAAAAGAAGGGCCAAAGCGTATGACAAAATAAAAATACCGATAAAATAGATAGAAGCAACTACAAACGAATTTGGCTCGTTTTTTCCTTTCTTTTTCGGACCACCGACAAATGCTGAAAAATCGATTTCCACACCACTCAGAAACATTAAGAAGATAAATCCTAATAATGAAAGTGTTTCAAGCCACATATCCGGATGGACGAGCTGGAATCCACTTTCCCCAATAATTAGACCAACTATAAATTCAGCTACAACAACTGGAATAATGTTTAATTTTAGACGATGTAACAAAATCGGTGTCAGAAATGCTGCTAATATTACAATAACTAATGATGATACTGATGCATGTGCTTCGATAATATGCACCTCCCTATTTAGACAAGGTAATTCATTAAGAGCGTGGCTAATCCAAAATAAATTAGGATGCTAATAATGTCATTCAA
>JAEWMK010000143.1 GCA_023457235.1 Bacillota bacterium | reverse complement strand
TGTTAGTGATGCGGTCTTGAACTGCTTTGGAAGCTGTTGCTATGTCACTACCCATAATATCCCCAGTGATTTGAACCTCTCTCGTTTGGTTTGTACGAGTAATCGTTTGTGGAACATCCACTTTCTTAATATCTGCTACAGAAGAAAGTGCAATGCTTCCACCCTGTGAAGTTGTGATCCTGATTTTTTCTAAATAAGTTTTATCTTCCTGTAAGTAGGAAGGCATTTCAAGCTTAACATCGATTTCATCATCGCCTGTGCGGAATTGTGTAACTTTTTGTCCTGCAAAAGAGATGCGTACAGCTGAAAGGACCTGATTAGTAGTTAAACCGTATTGACTAGCACGTTTTTGGTCAACAACTATTTGGAATTCTTTTTTCGAAGCATCCAAAGATGTTTTCACGTTATACGTTCCATCAACCTGCTCAATCTCACCTGAGATAATATCGGCAATATCACGTAATACATTAAGATCGTCACCGCGTAAATTTACTTGGATTGCGGATCCGCCCATTCCACTAGATGAAGATACTTCTGATACAGTGATCTTTGCATCCGGTAAGAAATCAAGCTGTTTACGAACTTCATTGGCAACCTCTTCAGTTGACCGATCTCGCTTATCTAAGTCTACTAGTTTCAGGCTAACATTCGCGATATGGGATGACGATGATGCAAAGATTGCTCCGCCTCCACCACCACTAGAGCCGATTGAAGTATAAATATGCTCTAATTCAGGTACTTTTTTTACTATTTCCTCTATCTGAGTTACTGTTTCTTCTGTTTCTTCTAAAATCGTTCCAGTCGGCATCTCAACTGATATGCTGACTTGGCCTTCATCTGTTTTTGGTATAAATTCCATACCCACCAATGGGAACAAGGCAATTGATCCTACAAGGATTGCAATTGTCGCAAGTAGAACTGTTTTGCGCTTACCAAGAGCCCATTTAAGGAAATGTCCATACACTTTCGCTACTTTCTCAAAACCAATATTAAACCACATCACCGGGTTAAATCCTTTGTACGTTCCTGTTGTATAAATTTCCTCATTAGGAACTTCTTTTAACCAGCGTGAACTTAGCATTGGAACAAGCATAAGTGATACTACTAACGCTGCAATATGGGAAAAAATAACGGTTAAAGCCAAAGGTCCAAATATTTCAGCTGCAATACCTTCAACGAAAACAATCGGTAAAAATACAACAATCTGGGCTAAAGCAGATGCCATTACGGCATTACCAACCTGCTTCGAACCTTCACGGGCTGCTTCAAGCATTCCCATCCCTTCTTGCCTTTTTCGGAAAATATTTTCCATAATTACGACCGCAAAGTCGACCAGTGATCCCAAACCTAGTAATAAACCACTAAGAGAGATTAAGTTAATCGTCTCTCCGGAAAAATACATGAGGGAGAAGGTTGCAATAACTGAAATTGGAATAACAATAGACACAACCAATGTAGAACGTGCACTATTTAGGAAGAAATATAAAATAAATACAGCAAAGATTAATCCTAATAAAGCATGCTCTGCTACTGTTTTTATAGAGTCTTTAATATAAACAGATGTATCCATAATCATGGAAAGCTCAATACCCTTAGGTAATTGTGCTTTGATGCTATCCAGCTCTTTATGAACCGCATCAGCAACCTCAACGGTATTACCGCCGGTAGCCTTTGTAATCGTTAGACCAAGACTCGGCTCACCGTTATAATAACTAAGCTGCGTAATGTCTTCAACAGTGTCCTCAACCTTAGCAATATCCTTTAAAGCAATACTGCCACCGGCAATTGAAATCGGTGTTTCACCAATTTCCTTGATGTTGCTGTACTCCCCTTGAACTCTGATTTGGAGCTTTTCATCGCCTTCTCGAACCTCACCAGCCGAACCGGAGAGATTAGTTGCACTTAAGGCTCCGCGAATTTGATCGAAGGTGATCCCATACATTTCAAGTTTATTAGGGTCTGCCGTAATTTTAATCACACGGTCACGACCGCCATTAATACCAACAGATGCTACACCATCAATTCGTTCAAGATTTGTCTTGATAAGATTATCAGCAATTGATTTTAATTCCCCGACATTCTTATGACCAGAAAGAGCAAGTGTCATAACTGGTTCGCTATTAGGGTCAAACTTAAGAATTTTCGGAGAACCTGCAGAATCAGGCAGCATTCCTTCTATAATACCAACTTTATCGCGCATATCTAATGTTGCTTGGTCAATATCTGTTCCCCAATTAAACATGATCACTACTAAAGAAGATCCGGAAACAGAACTAGACTGTATCGTATCAACATTAGCAATAGAAGCTAATGATTCTTCTATCGGTTTTGTTACCAGCTTTTCGACTTCCTCCGGTGTTCCCCCATCAACAGTTGTGGCAACAACGGCAACAGGAAGATTCATTTCTGGCATTAAATCAACAGCCATCTTTGGAAATGAAATAAATCCAAAGATAAGCATGGCGATAATAACCATCAAAACCGTTACCGGTCTTCTGATGGATAAATGAGATAAATTCATGAGGTTCACCCTTTTCGACAAGTATAATCTATGAAACTTTTTAATCTATTAAATGACCGTTTGGTCATAACAATCTATTTTAACCATTATTTAAGAAATCCACAAGATCAGAATGCTCAAGGAAATACTCACCACTGTTCCTTAAAGCTATTACTAAGTTATCCATACGGTTGATAATATATTTTGTTAGTTTAATAGTATCAAATTGTTTTTTATCCAAAATGATATATTCCAAATATTCCCGTAAAATCCCATTCATCATCGTTGCTAAATCTAGTACAAATGGTTCTATCTCCTTTCCATATACATCACGGAAACGACTGGACAACCACTTAATCCGATAGGATCGAATTGAAAATAAGAAATCATTAATCTCTTCATTAATAGGTACAGCATATTCCCGAATATGCATTTCAATAAAATCGCGATGTTTCACAAATTCATCTAACTGGTAATGAATTTGCCTCCAAAAAACTTCTTTTGGTGTTAAAGATGGATCATTAGCAATCTTTTCCACCTCCGCCATGATCATTCCTGAATAATATTTCAGAACTGAAAGCATAACATCATCTTTTGATTCAAAATAATTATAAAGAGTTCCCTTCGCAATTCCGCAGGCATCCGCTATTTCCTGAATTGAAGTAGAATGATAGCCTTTAGCTGCAAAGAGCTTTATCGCATTTTCGATAATCGTTGTTTTTTTATCGATCATTTGTACCATCCTTACATCACATTTTATTTAAGTTTATCCGGAAATGACCGATTGGTCAATCTTTCAGTATTCAATTTTTCAATTTTATATAATAAAAAATAGAAGGATTATCCCACTTACTGAGATAACCCTTCTATCGCATAGTCACAATATTAATTTTGAAATCTTTTCGTTTTTTTTCTAGCCTTTGAATGTATTCATATGTTTTTGGAGATTTCAACTGTACTTCTATATTTGTATCTTCATTTAGATAATACATCGCAAAGACCTCTGCAAAGTATTCTTCAGGATAAGAATTAAAATAGGGATCATCCGGAAATATTACAGGAACCTCGTCTTTCCAGATTTCTAAAAATTCATCATTATTGCGCAGTCCTTTATAGACAGTTCGCTCAACTGAATGAGCTATTTCATGTAATTCAAGATTTATGGATCCATGGCCATTCCCCGGTTCACTGGCGCCAATTTTTGCAGCAGCAATATAAGTTCCCCCTGCTCCTGGTACTTGATCCCATGTTTTATGGCTGCTCCACCCTCTTGGTGATATTCCCTTTAAATCAGCGAAATACGGTTCATCCGTTAACTTTCCTGAGAATAACTTTACTTTAACATTATTAACTACTAAGTCGTGTAAAATTGTTGGATGAATATGTCCCAGGCGTGAAACCATCCCTGACACATCTTCATGGTTATAATCATTTTCGAGAGGAACCATAACCAACTGTTCCAACAACCCCTTAACCTCCTCATCTTCCATTTCAATATTCAATTGATGATGATTCTCCGCTTCCTCTAAAGTTAAGCCTGTTATATCCCCTTTGGCCAATGTCAATGCCGGCAAAAAACAAAGTAAAAACAAACAGGTACCAAATAACCTTCTCATGTAGTTATATACCCCTCACATTTAATTAAATAATCTAAATATTCTTAACTTAGTATACTACAATGTATAAAAAATATAAAATAAAACGTTCGAAAAGTTGTCAAATTTACAAAAGATAAAAAAATTCACAGACTAGAAAGTTAGTCTGTGAATTCGTTTACATTTTCAATTAGTGATTGCAAAAAATCTTCACTTAAGCCATTGTTGCCCCACGTTGATCAAGTTCTTGGATTAATTTTCTGTACTCAACAAATGAAAGTTTCCCTTGAATATAACCTCTTTTTAAAAAATCTAGCAGATCATTAGCACTTGTTGGTTTATGTTCCTTTTCTTCCACGAATTTTTGAATCAAAACCTCTAATGTCAAGCGAATCTCCCCCTGTTAATAGTGTATTTATATAATATCATCCTTAAAAGGGTATGCTTATTTTTTAGAATTTTTAAACTTCCGACAAAATTTGTAGTATTTTTACAAAATAATATTAATAAACCATTAACAGCGACAAATATCATTCAGGTTTTTATTTTATTATTCTAGTTACCTTTACCATACGGTCCTTCCAATAGTAAGTTGTGTTGGAGTAATCCACACCTTTTGAAGAAGATGAATGCAATATCGTATTTGCGTCAACAAATAAACCTGTATGATCAATCGTACCATCAAAATTTGTGTCATATGATACGATATCGCCTACTCTTGCTTGCGAAAAAGGAACTGCCGTACCGGCATTAGCTTGTTCATGTGATGTTCTTGGCAAATATATTCCATTTTCCTCGTAAACTCTTTTTATAAATGAAGAACAATCGAATACATCTGTCCTAGTTGTGGATGCCCCATAAAGATACCCTGCACCTATGTATTTCTTACCACTGTTTATGATATCTTGACCAGTTGTTTCCTGTACTGGCGATCCTTGAGCAGTTGATGGAACATTGATAACTTGTCCAATATACAAATTATTAGGATTTGTGATTTGAGGATTTATAGCCAAAATCGCACTAATAGTTGTATTAAATTTTTGCGAAATAATATAAAGTGTATCTCCGGTCTTTACAGTATATTTAGAGTTTGTTAGATCTTGAGATACCTTTAATACTTGCCCTGGGTATATCATTGCGGATGTTAACCCGTTCCATTCCATTATTTGTGAAGCAGATGTATGATTGTCATACGCGATCTTCCATAAGACATCCCCACTTTTAACAGTGTACGTGGCAGCATCAGCTTGCGAAGCGAATAATAACGTACCTACAAATCCTGCTGTAATAATAAACTTTTTCATGATGAATTCCTCTCCTTCGTATGTATTATTCTTACGGTGAAATTATGTGGATACAATCAAATACGGCTTGACGTATTTGCGCCCAGATTTTTTCGAGCTTGCTCGAAAAACTACCTCTAAAAATCGCAAGGCTCGCCGGAGGCTTTAACTATATTCAGCCGCGGTTTGTACTCCCACTGAATAAAAAAACACCAAATTGCATTTATCCCACCACATATGGAAGCATAAGACGCTGCTGAATATAGTTAATAATTCGTATGCATCTTCAAAACTATGACCCTATAATAACAATTTTTCTGATAAATTTTTAAGGTACTTCTTGGACCAGCTGCCAATATAGGGAACCGAAACCGACAATTTCCGAACTTTAAAAAGGCTGAATTAGCTTTAAAAACTGTTAAATCACAGCTTGAAGGCCTTTTGGAACTATTTCCTATTTGGTAATATTACCAGTGCAAAAATGTTAGAAAGACACGACTTCCGCCCACAATGGCGGAAGTCGATGTACTTTCTTATACTGATATCCATTAAAACTTACTTTTTATCAGTATAAAAAAACCGACAAATTTCCATGTCGGTTTTTAATGTCTAGCTCCAGCGCCTATCGCCTAGCAAACTTCAGGTCTCCTCCCTACGATAAGTCAACTAAGAATTGCTAACGCAATTCAAGTTTCCTTTATCGCTGTCGAAGACCCTCCAGTTTGTACAACGATGAGCAAGGCGCTTGCGCTTTTCTAATAAATCTTATTCTTTTTACGCACTCATCCAATGTGGAGGAGTATTTTTATCCCAATAGATCGATCCCATATCATAATGAGTTAAAAACTCATCCTCAGCTGTATGGTAATGGAAGTTAAACCAATAGCCTTCCTTTGGTGGATGATCCCGCCTAACGTGGAATCTTATTAAGTCCTTACCTGTATTGCTATGGTATACGTGAAAAATCTTTTCACCAAGTCCGCTAGTTGGATTTTCTGAAATGACCAACTGACGAAGGTCATCTTCAGGAATCCTTTCCGCGAGGCCGGCTATAGCCTCTTCAATTTTGGGCAGGACCACCTGTTTAAATTCGTCGCCAATAACATTACCGATTGTAGATCCAAATTTCATCATAGATTGCTGTTCAGCTTGAATCATTGAATAAGCTGTAAATGATGAAACTAAATCAGAGTGATTATCAATCGAAAACGCGAGACTTTGCCACGAATTATCAATCTCTTCTTCGTTTTCTATTTCCTCTATTGTCTCTATGTCATTAACGACTAATAAGCGATCATTTTGGTCAGATACATCACTATTTTCTTTTACATTTTTATCAATGTCGACTGGTAACTGGGGAACAACGGTTCCAAATGTAAAAATCGTTACCAATACGACAAAAAGTTTTCTCATCCAGAGTTTCATGAGCTGGTCTCCCCAGTCTTTATTATTGATTATTTATTCAATATTTTCTCATGTTTCTGGTAAAAAAACTAGGAATAAGCCCTTTTGTAACAAAAATGTAACTAATTGCTCACGTGTTTTTTTGGAGTCGGTCGATTTTATCGTGCATATAGCTCATCGCTTCAGTGAGTATTTCAATAGCAGCAAAGCTTTTTTGCCTTTGTGCATAGGCTTCTTGAACTAGTTCGAGCAATTGTCTGTCATTCGCTTGTTGTACAATTTCAAGAACCATCTGCCCAAATTCATCAACCTCCATTCCATTTCTAAGTAGTGTTCTAAATTCCATAACTGCTTCCGTTAATAATTGTAATCTTGTTAGTTCATCCATAGTAAAGATCTCCTTTAGAAAATACCACTGTCTTTAATTTTTTGAACTGCTTCTATTAATGTTTCTTCTGATTGGACAAGAGCGATTCGAACATATCCTTCACCTGTTGGTCCGAAAGCATTTCCCGGTGTGACAACAACACCCGCTTTTTCGATTAATTCAATCGCGAACTCTTTAGATTTATATCCTTTTGGAATCTCCGTCCACATAAACATCGTTGCCGGTGGTCGCTCCACATCCCAACCAATCGCTCGGAGTCCATTTACAAGAGCGTCCCGTCTTGATCCATAAAGTTTATTGTTTTCTTTTAGGAACGAATCGCCTTCCAGCAAAGCAACTGTTGCCGCCTTTTGGATTGGTGAAAAAACACCATAGTCCAGGTTAGATTTTAATTTCGCTAATGCTCCAACAATTTGCTCATTCCCAATCATATACCCGATTCGGCAGCCAGCCATATTATAGCTTTTTGAAAGGGAATTAAATTCAACCCCGACATCAAAAGCTCCTTCTACCTCAAGAAAACTAACGGGTTTTTGACCATCAAAAACAAGTTCAGAGTAAGCAAAATCATGAATAACAACGATATCATATTTTTTGGCAAAAGCAACAGCCTTTTCAAAGAACGACTTATTTGCCATTGCCGGTACCGGATTTCCTGGAAAGTTTAAAATCATCATTTTCGCTTTTTCCGCTATTTCCTTCGGGATTGCATCAAGGTCAGGTAAAAAGCCATTTTCCTTTATAAGCGGCATTGGATAGGCAACTGCTTTGGCCATGCGAACACCGTCTGCGTATGCGGTGTAGCCCGGGTCTGGAACAAGAATAATATCCCCTTCATCACATATAGTCATAGGGAGATGAAGAAGACCATCCTGAGAACCGCTCATTTGGACAATTTCAGTTTCAGGGTTAAAGGTAACTCCGTAATGCCTAGAATAAAAGGATAAGACCGCCTTATAAAATTCTTTCGTCCCTGTTAAAGTATAGCCATATTGAGTAGGATCCTGAACATTCTTTACCAACGCATCAACAATGAATTGTGGTGGTGGTAAATCAGGACTGCCAATACTGAGGTCAATTATATGTAAGCCCTGCGCGATTTTTTCTTTTTTAAATGCGGCTAATTCTGAAAATATACTAGTCTCAAAAGATTGCATTAATTGCGATGTCGTAAAAACCATAACTGCTTTAGCCTCCATTTCTTTGTTTGAAGAATATTTTACCACAAAAAAAGAATCAATGCCGTTTCATTGGCATTGATTCTTGTTACTCCAGCAGGGCTATTATTTATAAACCACCAGATTTTTTTCGTTTTTTCCGACGTGAAGAGTCCATTTTAAATTTCCCTGTTTCTTGCGTTGTTGTTCCTTGACCTTCCACATCCGCTGACCCAAGCCCGATCGTTGTTGGATCTGCTTTCGTTTCTCTTGGCATATTCAAACCACCTCCCTAACGGTAAGGTGTCCATTTAGCTCGTTACTCATCCATCTCAATGACACCAAAATGAAATTTAGAAGTTTTTCTACGATAAACCGAAAATCCAAACTTTTCAAACCTTGTGCTTTTCCAATGATCCTTTAAAACAATACGTTTTCTGGCAACTCTTTTTGCTTCTTCGATTGTTTCCTCAAGAATATCTGTATAAAGTGCCAGAATCCTCAAACCTTTTATCCCGTCCGACTCTGCTATTTTTTCTTCGAACATCGGATCGAAGTATACGACATCAAACGAGCCGCTTTTTTGTTCTTTCAAAAAGTCTAAATGTTGACGAGGAACAACTTCGATTCGACTCATGGCCAAATTCACATCATCGTTCCCGCTTTCCCATGTTTTTAACCCAAGTTGGAGTAAAAATGCAATAAAACGATTCCCTTCTATGCCGACGACACGCCCCATCTGTCCTACAACGCTGCTTGCGACAATGCTATCAGAGCCAAGTCCAAGTGTACAATCAAGGAAAGTCATTCCTTCCTCAAGCCTTGCCGCATGGATAAGCGGATCCACCTCCCCTCTTAGTATTCTTTTCACCCGAAACATCGCTGAATTGGGGTGAAAAAAAATCGGCTCATATGGATGGTTCATTGGGTAAATGTCCAATCGATTTTTGCCGACAACTAAGATATCGTCCTTTTCTAGCTCCATTATTTCTTCCACCGATAATTTTCTTCTTGGTATAAAAGGAATTTGCAATTGTTTTGCAAATTGATTTGCTATATGAATCATCTCAATGTTCGTTCTTCCTGCAGTAGTAATAATCATTTTAACCCCTTAACCTTAATTTTCACCTGTAAATTATAGATTAAATGTAATATAGTAAATGGGTAATAGTAAAGCATTAAAGGGGTGAAAATTAGCGTTATTCTTACATCATGAAACATTATCTAAAAACATTTGCACTATTAATTATAATTAGTTCATTGCCTATTCTAATTACCCATATATTTGATTTTTCAAGGTTTAAGGCTCAATCAGATGGTTTGAGAGCAAGAGAGGTTTCATATTTCATTTCTTCCATTGAAAAAAAACAATTATCCCCCTCTTTACCAATAGATGAGCAAGATAAAAAAGCGATCTTTTTGACCTTTGATGATGGTCCCAATGGTTACACTCTAGATATTCTTAACATTCTTCTGTCAAAGAATGCCCATGCCACTTTTTTTTTAATAAAAGGAAATATTGATAAGCACCCTACGATCCTTAAAGAAATAATAAAAAGGGGAAATGCGGTTGGATGTCATAGTGTTTCTCATCGGGTAGATGTATTTTATTCTAGTCCTATGGTAGCAATCAATGAAATGAAGACATGCCAGCGGGCTATTTATGATAAAACAAGATTTCACACCCCGTTAATACGCGTCCCCTTCGGCAGTTTCCCTCATTTGACAAATGATATTAAAAAAGGGCTGGATGAGAAAGGTTTTATTTATTGGGACTGGAACATTGATAGTGAGGATTGGACAAATAATAATCCTGACCAAGTTTATAACAACATCGTTAAACAATTGAACTTAACCGAAAAGAAAGGCTATATTCCAACCGTTCTCCTTCATGATAAAAAAGTAACTGTTGAAATGTTGCCGAAATTGTTGGACTACCTTAACGAAAAAGGATATAAAATTAAATCTATTACAAATGCAAATAAGCCTGTACAATTTAATTTGCATACATCAGAACCAGCCTCGTGAATCGGGCTGTTTTTTTTGCATAATATCTTAACCGAATGGACAAATTTATGTAGACAGGAGGGAAAAAAGATATGAATTCAAAAACGAGCTTAGTTCATAAGCTATTTATGAGCTCAGCCGTGGCAGCAGTTGCAGTCTCGATCCCAAATCTTTATGTTGAAGCATCAATCGAGCAGACCGCTACTGAAAACAAAGTATTACGATATGGAAATGCAGGTTCTTCCGTAAAGTTTTTACAAGAAAATTTAAAACAAATTGGCTATTATCCATATAGTGTGGACGGGATCTATGGAAGCCACACTCAAGCCGCCGTTCAGAAATTCCAATTACATACCGGAATTAAAGTTGATGGGGTTGCTGGAGCAAAGACTTTAGCAGCCCTAACTAAATTCACAGAAAATCCTTTAGATGAATCTGTTCCTGTTCAAGCACTTAAAGACAGCCATTTGCTTGATGGAACATTTATACAACATGCATTAAATTTAATTGGAACACCATACATATGGGGCGGCATGACCACGAATGGTTTCGATTGCAGCGGATTTCTCAAATACGTTTTTGCCCAAAAAGGCATTCACATCCCAAGAACGATTAGCGAAATCTGGGACTACGG
>JAEWMK010000142.1 GCA_023457235.1 Bacillota bacterium | reverse complement strand
ACTGTGTACATTGAAGCTGCATCTTCTTTTTTCGTTGTATCTGTTATAGCATCAATTTTAACAGTAACGAGTTTTTGGCCAAATCTAATCGTTAGCTCATCGCCAACTTTCACATTGGAGCTGGCTTTGGCCTGCACACCATTGATTGAAATTCTCCCTTGATCAGCTACTTCTTTTGCCAGCGTTCTTCTTTTTACTAATCTAGAAACCTTCAAAAATTTGTCTAAACGCATTTCCATGGTAATTACTCCTCTCGCTTTTTAGCCTCTTCCCAAATTGAATCTAACTCCTCAAGAGACATCTTCGTGATGTCATAACCTTTTTCCTTTACAGTCTCCTCGATAAACCGGAAACGATTATAAAATTTCAAATTCGTTGCACGAAGCCCCTCTTCTGGGTCAAGTTTGTAAAACCTTGCTACATTTACAAGTGCAAAAATAATATCGCCAAATTCTTTTTCAAGTCTTTCCTTGTCCAAAGACGCAGTTTCATTTTCAAACTCAGCTATTTCTTCTTTTACCTTGGCCCACATTGGCTCGACTTCTTTCCAGTCAAAGCCAACCTTTGCAGCCTTTTTCTGGAGTTTATAGGCTCTGTACAGGCTTGGAAGTTCTTTTGGAATGCCGTCAAGCAGGGAATCACGAACCACTTCCGGCTTCTCGCCCCGCTTAATTTCATCCCAGTTTTTCACTACCTCATCAGCGGTATCAACAGAAACTTCCCCGAACACATGGGGATGTCTGCGAATCATTTTTTCGGTAATCGCCCGAATCACATCTTGAATTGTAAAGTAGCCATCATCTTCACCGATCTGCGCATGCAACATCACCTGCAATAGTACATCCCCAAGCTCCTCGATTAGCAAATCATCATCGCCGTCATCGATCGCATCCAACACTTCATATGTTTCCTCGACCAAATATTTTTTCAGCGACTCATGTGTTTGCTCACGGTCCCATGGACAGCCATTCGGTCCCCTTAGATCAGCAATCACCTTACGTAGTGCTTGAAACTCACCGTACAGCAGTTCAGCCTCACGTACAGGAGGTACATAAACGCTCGTTAAATTACTTAATTCCGATTCACGATCCAACTCATACAACGGCACACGCTTCAACACCTGCTCCCTGCTTCCGGCAGCCGTCACTATGAGAACCTCATAATCATCAGGCAATCGTTCCATTAAAGTTAACTTAACTTCGGATGCAATATAGCTATCATACACTTGGCCGATGATAATATGCTGCTTTAACTGCAGTTCATCTTCATGTAGATCGGTTCCATCAAGAAATTGAAAGCCTTCGACCGGGTCGATTTCAAGTGCTGTAAACATCGCATCAAAAAAGCTTTGTCCACCTTTAATCTCTACCTCAAAATCACCCTTGCCAGACTGAGCCTGTTCAAGCAGCATTTTGACTGTCCTTTCCGCGACTAACGGATGGCCAGGAACCGCATATGTAATATCCATTTCCTTCACCTTTTGCAGAAGGACATCAACAATATGTTCATAGACTTCTTCGAACTTATCATGACTTTCATAAATGTCATCAAAGGACTCAAACACAATCCCTTCTTTTATTAACTCGTTAACAACGGGATGTTCCTTCGTCCGTAGGAAAAGCGGTGAACTTGTTTCCTTTAAGCTACGATATATCCCTATCGGAAGCTGCTCAAAGTCACCCGCACCAAGCCCAAGGACTGTAATTTTATTTGCCAAACTAATCACTCCTTCTTTAACGAATAACGTTTTTTGTTCCTCTTCCCCATTAGTAGTTGAAGCTTTGAGCCAAACGGTAGTGAACTAAGCTCCTTTTCGGAAAACACATTTGTTTTTACAACAATTAAAATATATATAAATCCGCCAATCATAACAGCTGACAATGATTGAAAGGTTGCAAATAATCGCCCTTCCGCTTCTGATAAATGAAATAGGTCATGTAACAATAGCTGATAACTATACAAACTAATGAACATACATATTCCTGCAAATAGAGCTTTCTTTGTATACCTTAAAAATAGTTGAACATGAAGCATTTTCGTCAAGGCTTTTACATGAAAAGCAGTCGTCAAGAGATAGGCAGCAATTGTCGCAAGAGCTGCTCCAATCGTTCCAAAGTGCGGAATAAAGACATAGTTTAAGATGATTTTACAAACAACACCAATCAAAACAAAGTAGGCAGGGGCCAAAGTTTTCCCTAATCCTTGTAAAATGGCTGCTGACGTCATTACAATTGAGCTAAATAAAATGGTGGTTGCTAAAATAGCGAGTACGAAAGAGCCATTCATATTTGTAAATAACATGTAATTAGTAGGCTTGATAATCGCTATTAAGCCAAGCGTGGCACCGAGTCCAACGATGACACTAACACGGATCGACAACTGAACCTGTTCCCTAATATAGGCAAGGTCATTTCTAACTTTGGCGCTGGAAATGAGCGGGACAAGTGTAAGTGATAGCGATGTAGCAACAACTGTCCCTAATTGAATCAATGGTTGTCCACGGTCAAAAATACCTTTGGCTACTTTTGCTTCAGTCAGGGAAAAATCCCCGCTGCTTACAAGTTCGGAATATAATGTCATCGCATCAACCAATTGCAAAAGAATTAAAAACAAACTGCTGATACAAATTGTGAATCCCTGCACCGTAATGGCTTTTACAATTGACAGACTAGTCGTACACGTACCCTTTACACTAAACGATAACGTAAATTTATGACTCTTCCCCATTTTTGTCCAAAAATAAAAAAGAATAATCACAGCACAAAAACCGCCTGTAATTGAACCGAAAACGGCACCGGCACCCCCGATGTAACTGGAGTAGCCATTTGTTAATAAAAAATAAGTAAATACAAGAATGGTTGTAACACGTATCGATTGTTCCCCAATTTGAGAAATGGCTGTTGGCGTCATATTATTTTGGCCTTGAAAATATCCTCGTAAAACAGACAAAATTGGGACAAATAACAAAGGAAAGGAGACAACCTTTAACGGCACAGATAACTCCCTATCTCCCATCCAATATGAAATTTTTTCTGCACCTGTATATAAAATCAAAAATAAGCCAATAAAGAAGATAGAAAGAAAAATAAAGGCAACTAAAAGTACTTTAAAAGGTTCACCTTTCTTTTCTTCCATTTGTTCTGCAATGAGTTTTGAGATAATGACAGGAAATCCGTATGTAGCTAAAATAAGGGCGATCCCATAGAAAGGATACACCTGTTGGTAAATGTAAAAACCGATATCACCGGCTATATTTTGGAATGGGATACGATAGGCTGCACTTAAAATTTTAGTAATAATGCTGGCAATTGTTAAGATTAGCGCACTTTTCCATATTTGTTTTTCAATTAATTCACGGGTGTTCTCCATTACCCACATCCTTCCAAAACAGCCATCCAAAAAGGTATTATACACTACATAAAGGCATAAAAGAAGGAGACAGCTGGGCCGCCTCCTTAATTATGTGTAAATTCCTTTTCGAACGGTAATGATTTAGGGTTAAGTATAGTTGAACAAGATTGGCTTATCCTTATTGCTCCATTTGGCGCGCTAAGAAGCTTGCAGCTGTTTCGGCTGCCTTTTGTTCTATTTCTCCTATTGGCTTACCCTCTTTAGTCATGATCAGCACTGCTCCAATTGGGTCACCATTTGCAATAATTGGGCCAATTACATAGGAGGATACCTTTTCTTCAACGCCATCAATAAATTCTACCTCTGTTTCCGAAGTTACTAATGAAACTTGGCGATCCTCCATTACCTTTTCCACAACTTGACCAATATTACGGTTTAAATACTCCTTTTTCGACCCGCCGGCAACTGCAATGAATGAATCTCTGTCAGTAATCAGGATGGTGTGCCCCAAACTATCGTATAACGCTTCAGCATATTCTTTTGCAAAATCACTTAGCTCACTAATAGGAGAATATTTCTTTAAAATAACCTCGCCATCTCTATCTACAAAAATTTCAAGTGGATCCCCTTCTCGAATACGTAGTGTCCTTCTAATTTCTTTCGGGATAACAACTCTTCCTAAATCATCAATTCGACGAACGATACCTGTTGCTTTCATTCTAGATGCCTCACTTTCATCTGATGATTGAAAATTATTGGTGATCTAGTTGTGTAACACCTTTGATTGAAGAAATCACCATTTTCTTGTGTTTAGTATCTTACACCTTTACAGTTCTATTCATCATGAAAGTGAAATTTATTTAATTATCCCAAGGGAATAATTACCATTACACCTGAGTCAACCTACCCAATTACTTGCTCTTCTGTCAAATTTAGCTCTTTTAGGAACGCTTCAATTACCTTTATTTGGTCTTCAATCGTAGTTCTATTCTGTTCTGTAATGATTTTTAGTTTATCGCCCTCTTGGCCAAGTCTAATATGTTTAACATACTTCGCTGATAATTCAACGACTTTGCCGACCTGCTCAGGACTTGAATCCATGAGCATCCAAATTTCATTTTTCTTTTGAACAATAGAATCAATTTTTTGCTTTTTAGCATAAACCTTAATTCGTGATATTAGGAACAAATATTCAACTTCTTTTGGAAATTCACCAAAACGGTCAATCATTTCATCTTGAAGATCCTCAACATCTTCTAATGTATCCAAAGCACGGAAGCGTTTATACATATCAATTTTTTGTTTTCCATCTTGAATATAATCAGATGGAATGTAGGCATCAATCTCAAGATTTATTTCAACATCACGGAAAATTTCTTCTTTTGGCATGCCTCTTCTTTCATCTATCGCTTCCTTCAGCATTTGCGAATAGAGGTCAAATCCAACCGTGTCGATAAACCCATGCTGCTCGGCACCCAACAGGTTTCCGGCGCCGCGGATAGACAAATCGCGCATGGCGATTTTAAAGCCTGAACCTAATTCAGTGAATTCTTTAATGGCCTGCAATCTTTTTTCAGCAACTTCAGTGAGAACTTTATCCTTTTGATACGTAAAATACGCATAGGCTACCCGGTTCGAACGGCCAACACGACCTCTTAGCTGATACAGCTGAGAAAGTCCCATTTTGTCAGCATCGTACACAATCAATGTATTTACATTCGGAATATCTACCCCCGTTTCAATGATTGTCGTGCTGACGAGGACATCATATTCGCCCTCTAAGAAAGATAAAATAACGGACTCCAACTCATTTTCATTCATTTGACCGTGGGCATAGGTTACCCTCGCATCTGGGA